>NZ_BAABDO010000060.1:0-40042 GCF_039539665.1 Actinomadura keratinilytica | reverse complement strand
CGGCGGCGGGCAGCGCACGGGCGCCGGACCGGCCGCCGGCGGCCGCCCGGCCGCCACCGAGGCCGCGCGCCTGCCGCAGGCCACGACCGCCACCACGGTCACCGGCCTGCCCCGGGACACCGCCCCGTTCGCCACGAACGACGGGACCGTGGTGCATCCCAGAAGGCCCGTCCCGGTGTCGGCCGCGCCGGGCGGGCAGCCGGTCGCGACGCTGCCCGACACGCAGCTCGGCGGCCCCACCTGGGTGCCCGTCGTGGAGAGCCGGCCGGGCTGGCGGCGGGTGCTGCTGCCGAGCCGTCCCAACCGCGTGACCGGCTGGATCCCCGACGCGCCGGGCTCGTTGGACATCGCCCGCAGCACCCAGGTCGTCAGGGTGGACATCGGCGACCGGAGGCTCACGATCGAGGATTCGGGCCGCAGGGTCGGCACGTGGACGGTGGCGGTGGGCGCGGCCAGGACGCCGACGCCCACCGGCCGCACGTTCCTGCTCGCCTCGCTGGCACCCGCCAAGCCCACGTTCAGCCCGCTGATCCTGCCGGTCGGCGCGCACTCCGACACGCTCGACACCTTCGGCGGCGGGCCCGGCACGGTCGCCTTCCACGGCTGGCCGGACGCCTCGGTGTTCGGCAAGGCGGTCACCCACGGCTGCGTGCGGGTGCCCAAGGACGCGCTGGCCCGGCTGGCGAAGGTGCCGCTCGGCAGCCCTGTCATCGTCACGGCCTGACCGCTTCGTCCCGCAACCCGGACATTCCTTCCCACAACCATTTCCAGAGGAGAAAACTGTGCGACTGCAGCAGCTCACCACGTTCGCGATCGGCACCGGGGCGGTCGCCGCGGTGCTCGCCGCGCCGGCCGCGCCCGCGCTGGCCGACAGCGGGGCGCACGGCTCGGCGTACGGTGTCCGCGCCCTCGGGCCGGTCGCCGTCCCGGCGGTGCCGTCGGTGACGTCCACCGACGGGCAGCCGGTCCGCGAGAGCCTCGTCCGGCTGCCGGGCAACTCGCTCATCAGGGCGTCGGGGCTGAACGCGGCCGCCCGGCCCGGTCAGGGCAGCGCCTCGGTCGCCGACGTCAAGTCGGAGAGGCTGGGCCTGACCGCCCGCTCGGTCACCGCCAAGTGCGTGAACGGCAAGGGCGTCTCGGAGCTGGCGGACGCCCGGCTGGCCGGCCGTCCGCTCGCGTTGCGGGCCAAGCCCAACAGCTCGGTGGCGGTCCCGGTGCCCGGGCTCGGCACCGCCGAGGTGGTGCTGAACAAGCAGACCCGCGACTCGCGCGGCCGGCTCAACGTGACCGCGATCGACGCGACCGTGCCGCTCGGCAAGGGCCGCACCGAGAAGCTCAGCATCGCCTCGGTGCGGTGCGCCCCGCCCGCGGCCGCGGCGCCGCGCGACCAGCAGGGCGCGCCGCCCACCAGCGCCGCGCAGCCCGGGCGTCCGGGGTCGGCGGCCGGACACGGGTCGGCGGCCGGACACCCGGGTGCGGTCGCGCAGCCGAACGGACCGGCGCACCCGGAGTCGGCGGCGCAGCCGCGGTCGGTGGTGAAGGCCCCGGCGCCCAGGCCCGTCACCGGTGACCTTCCGGTGACCGGCTGACCAGGGCAGGTGAAGGGCCCGCGCGCCGCCCGGTGCGCGGGCCTTTCGTTTGCCCGGACGGCCGGAGGGTAACGCCCGGCCAGGAGGTCGCTCGATGGATCACCAGGTCATCCGCCGCATCCCGCGCACGGACGCGCTGCTGGCCGAGCCCCGGCTCGCGGCGGCGGCGCGGCGGCTCGGCCGCGACCTGGTCAAGTCGGTGATCGTCACGGCGCAGGACCGCGCCCGGCGCGGCCAGATCGCGCCCGAGTCGGTCGCGGACGCGGCCGTCGCCGCCCTCCCCGCCACGGCCGGGGGCCTGCGCCCGGTGATCAACGCGACGGGCGTGCTGCTGCACACCAACCTCGGCCGGGCGCCGCTGTCGCGGGCCGCCCGGGAGGCGGTGCTCGCGGCGTGCGGCGCGACCGACGTGGAGCTCGACCTGGCCACCGGCGCCCGCTCCCGGCGCGGCCGCTCGGCGGTGGCGGCGCTGCTGCGGCGGGTGCCCGCCGCCGAGGCGGCGCACGTGGTCAACAACGGCGCCGCGGCCCTGGTGCTGGCCGCGACGGCGCTGGCCGCGGGCCGGGAGATCGTGCTCAGCCGGGGCGAGATGGTGGAGATCGGCGACGGGTTCCGCATCCCCGACCTGCTGGTGTCGACCGGTGCCCGGCTGCGCGAGGTCGGCACCACCAACCGGACGTCCCCGGCCGACTACGCGGCGGCCGTCGGGCCGGACACGGGGTTCGTGCTGAAGGTGCACCCGTCCAACTTCCGGATGACCGGTTTCACCTCGTCCGTCGACGTGGGCGAGCTGACCGGGCTGGGCGTGCCGGTCGTCGCCGACATCGGCTCCGGGCTGCCCGCCCCCGACCCGCTGCTGCCGGACGAACCGGATGCGACGGGCACGCTCCGGGCCGGGGCGTCGCTGGTGACCGCCAGCGGCGACAAACTGCTGGGCGGCCCGCAGTGCGGCCTCGTGCTGGGCGAGGCCCGCCTGGTCGAACGGCTCGCACGGCATCCGCTGGCCCGCGCCCTGCGCGTCGGCAAACTCACCTTGGCGGCGCTGGAGGCGACTCTGCGCGGCCCCGAGACGCCCGTTTTCACGGCCCTGCACGCGGAGCTCGAGGGGCTGCGCGAACGCGCCGGGCACATCGCGGCGAAGCTCCGCGCCGAAGGCGTGGACGCCTACGCCGTCGACAGCCGTGCGACGGTCGGCGGCGGGGGCGCCCCGGGGGTCACCCTGCCGAGCGCGGCGGTCTCGCTGCCGGAGCGCTATGCGGCGGAGCTGCGTCTCGGCTCGCCCGCGGTGGTGGGACGCGTCGAGGACGGCCGCTGCCTGCTCGACCTGCGCGCCGTCCCGGCGGACGAGGACGCCGCGCTCACCGCCGCCGTCCGCGCCGTCGGGCCGCTGTGAGGGGGCGGCGTGATGCACGTCGTCGCCACCGCCGGGCACGTCGACCACGGCAAGTCCACGCTCGTTCGGGCGCTGACGGGCATGGAGCCGGACCGCTGGGAGGAGGAGCGCCGCCGCGGCCTGACCCTGGACCTCGGGTTCGCCTGGACGCGCCTGCCCGGCGGCGCCGACCTGGCGTTCGTCGACGTGCCCGGGCATGAGCGCCTGGTCGGCAACATGCTCGCGGGGGTGGGCCCGGTGCCCGCCGTCATGTTCGTCGTCGCCGCCGACCAGGGGTGGCAGCGGCAGTCGGAGGAGCACCTGGCGGTGCTGGACGCCCTGGACGTGCGGCACGGCCTGCTCGCCGTCACCCGGCGCGACCTGACCGACGCGGCCACCGCCGCCGCCGTCCGCGACGACGCCCGCAAGCGCATCGCCGCCACGTCCCTGGGCGAGGTGCCCGCCGTCACCGTGAGCGGCGCGACGGGCGAGGGTTTGGACGAGCTGCGCGCCGCGCTGGCCGACCTGACCGGCGCGCTGCCCTCCCCCGACACCGGCGCCGACGTGCGCCTGTGGATCGACCGGGTCTTCACCGTCCAGGGCCGCGGCACCGTCGTCACCGGCACCCTGCGCGCCGGGACCGTCAGCGTCGGCGACGAGCTGGCCCTCGCGGACGGCACGCCCGTCGCGGTGCGCGGCCTGCAGACGCTGAAGCGGACGCGCACGCGGGTCGGCGCGGTGGCGCGCGTCGCGGTGAACCTGCGCGGCGCCCCCGAGACGCTGCGGCGGGGCGACGTGCTGCTGACGCCGGGCCGCTGGCTCACCACCGACCTGATCGATGTGCGGCTGCGCGGGGACGCGTCCTGCGACCTGCCGCGGCGGCTGACCCTGCACGCGGGGTCGGCGGCCGTGCCGGTCGCCGTCCGCCCGCTCGGCGACGACACCGCCCGGCTGGCGCTGTCGCGACCGCTCGCGCTGCGCGTCGGCGACATCGCGCTGCTGCGCGACCCGGGGGCGCACCGCGTCCCGGCCGGGATCACCGTGCTGGACGTGCGCCCGCCCCCGTTCACCCGGCGCGGCGCCGCGGCCGCCCGCGCCCGCGAGCTGGCCGCCCTGCCCGGCGTCCCCGACGGCGCCTGCGAGCTGCGCCGACGCGGCCTGATCCGCCGCGGGGACCTGCTGGCCATGGGCCTCGCACCGCCCTCGGCCCCCGTCGCCGGGGACTGGCTCGCCGACCCCGACCACTGGGCCGACCTGCGGCGCCGCCTGGCGGAGGCCGTGGAGGAGCACGCGGCCCGCCACCCCACCGACCCGGGCCTGCCCGCCGAGGCGGCCCGCCGCGTCCTCGGCCTCCCCGACCGCGCCCTGGTCGAGGCGCTGGCCGGGGACGACCTGCAGCGACGCGACGGCAGGCTCTACGGGGCGACGACGCGTCCCCGATTGCCCCCAGACGTCCAACGCGCTGTCGACGCCGTGCGCCGCGACCTGGCCGCGGCCCCGTTCCGCGCCCCGGAGGCGGGCCGCCTCGCCGAACTCGGCCTCACCCCGAAGCTGCTCGCCGCCGCGGCCGCCGCGGGCGCCCTGCGCAAGATCTGCGACGGGATCGTCCTGCTGCCCGACTGCGAGACCCGCGCCGCGGCGATCCTGGCCCGCCTGCCGCAGCCGTTCACGCCCGGCCAGGCCCGCCAGGCCCTCGGCACCACCCGCCGCGTCGCCGTCCCGCTCCTGGAGCACCTGGACCGCCGCGGCTACACCGTCCGGGTGGACGGCACCCACCGCCGCTGCCCGCCCCGGTGACCTCACCCGGTCGCTTTGAGCCGGAAGCCGTGGAGGCCGCCGCCGTGCTCGACGACGGCGAACCCGTCGCCGACCGCCAGGGCCGTCACGGCGATGCCGTCGGCCACCACCCGCCCCGTCCGGTTGTCGAGGGCGAGGAGCCCCGCCCGGCCCGGCTGCGCCGTCCGGTCGGCGGTCGGCTGCCGGTCGAGCGCCATGAACGTCACGCCCGCGGCGGAGGCGACCGGCGTCATCGGCCGGGGGTTCGAGCCGTCCTGGCTCCAGCGGAGCCGTCCGGTATCGGCGTCGACGATGACGGCGCGCCGACCGCCGCCGACGAGCGCGCGCGTCACCGGGTCGTACAGCCAGGCGCGGATGCCGTACCGGCCGCCGCCGTCGTCCGGCAGCGCGATGTCGGCCCGGCGCCGCCCGGTGGCCGCGTCGACCAGCCGGAGGCGCCCGGCGGTCGTCTCGAGCAGCACATCGGTCCCGGCGGTGGCCACGTGCACCGCCTTCGGCACCCGCCAGGCGACCTTGCCGCCCCGGGCGAGATCGACGCCCCGGACCCCGTCGTCGAGCACCTTGTCCTCGCGCATCACGGCCGTATCGCCGACGACGTCGTACACGTCGTCGGAGTCGTAGCTCGCGGGAACGTCGACGGGCCCGCCACCGCCGATCGGCTGGAACCGCGTCGTGCCCTCGGGCGCCTTGTCCGGGGTGCCCTGGCCCTTGGTGTGCGCGATGGCGTACCCGCCGTTGAACGTCCCCCGGTCGCCTTGCGCGACGGGGTCGCCGCCGCTGCCGGGAGGTGTGCGCCAGAGCTGCCCGCCCGCGGTGTCCAGGACCAGGTCGGTGAGCTGCTCTCGCTCCTGCCGGGTTCCAGACGCCGGGATGCGTTCGCTGAAGCGCACCACCGCCACCGGCCGGCCCCGCACCGTGTCCCCGAGGAGACGCACCGGTTCGCCGCTGCGCAGGACGGGCCGCTCGACGGCGTTGATCTGATGCCGCTGGAGGGTCTTGCCCGTGGCGGCGTCCAGCACGGTCACCTGGTATCCCTGCCGGGTGCCGAGCATTGCCACGGCATTGCCGTACCCGAGCATCACCGCACTTCCCGGGCTCGGGACGCTCCATAGCGGCCTGCCCTCCACCCCCGGAAGCGCAGGGCCGTCATAGGAGATCCCGGTGTTGCGGCTCTCCGCCCGCGGCTTCTCGCCGTCCCCTCCGCCGCAGGCCGCGGCCCCCATCACGACCAGCACGACGAGGGCGAAACGAATCCTTGCGATCAACACGACCTCCCGGACGGTACGGCGGATCACCCCGCCCGCCGCATATTGCCAACACCCCCTCCGCCCGTCACCCGATTCCGCCAACGCCACCGGCGCGCACCGCGTCGGCCGCACCGATCCCCCCGGGCCGCGCCGCGTCCCTGCGACTGCGAAAACACGCCCATCTCAATCGACCACCGACGGATTCGCCACCGAAATCAGCCGGAATGCGAGAAAAGCGAGCCCGAAACGAGGGAAGAGGCCCGCCGTCCCGACAAAGACCCCTGACGTGCCCGAGTTCCGCGTCTTAGCCTGAGGAAGGTCGAGACGCCCAGGAAAGGTGCAGCGCCCATGTCCGGCACGATCGGCGAACGCCTCAGACGCGCCCGACGCGAACGCGGCATGACCCGGGAGGACCTCGCACGGGCCGCCGGTGTCAGCGTCGATCTGATCTCCAAACTCGAACAGGGCCGCCGCGAATCGGCGCGCATCACCACGCTGGCGAAACTGGCCAACGCCCTCGACCTGGAAATCCCCCACCTGCTCGACAGACGCGACCGCCTCGGCCCCGACCGCGACGGCGGCAGCGTCCTGGCGGTCCGGGACGTGCTGCTGTCACCGTCGCTGCTCCCCGGCATGGACACCGACGACGACGGTGAACCGACACCGCTGGACGAACTGGAGCGATCGGTGTCCCGGGCATGGGACCATTACTGGGCGGGAGATTTCGGCGAAGTCCTCGCCTCCTTGCCCAACCTCGTCGGCGAGGCCCGCGTCACCCATTCGGCAGTGGGAACGGCCGCCGTTCGTCCGTTGGCGCTCGCCTACGCGCTGGCGTCCAACCTCATGGCGCAGATCGGGCGCACGGACCTCGGTCTCGTAGCGGCCGAGCGGGCCATCACCGTGGCGCACACCGGCGACGACATGCTGCTGTGGGCCACCATGCACGCCGAGTACGCGTGGGTCCTGCTCCACCAGGGCCGCTACGCCGAGTCGGAGAAGGTCGCCGCCGACATGGCGGCCCGCATCGAGCCGTCGTTCGGGGACGGCGAGAAGGAGATCGCCGCATGGGGCAATCTCCTGATGACCGCCGTCGCCCCGGCCGTCGGCCAGGACCGCACCCCCGAGGAGTATCTGCGGCCGGCCGGAGCGGGCGCCGAGAGGCTGGGGCGCCGCGTGCGCGTCTACCACACGTCCTTCGCCCCGCCCACCGTGGCGATGCAGGCGACATACGCCTACAGCATTTTGAAGAAGCCCGCTGAGGCGCTGAAGGCGGCCAAGCGGATCCGGCCGCCGTCGAAGGACCATCCGGGCGACCTGCGAGGCATCTCCTGGGGCGCTCATCTGATGGATGTGGCGCAGGCCCACTTCGACGCCGGACGCCTCAGCGCAGCCACAACAACGCTGCTCGAGGCTCAACAAGTGTCGCCGGTGTGGTTCCGGCACCAGCGCATCGCCCAGGCCCTGACCAGAGACATCCGCGAGACAGAAAAACGCCTGAGCCCGGCCACCCGCAGGCTGACCAAGGCGCTCGGCGTCGAGGACTAGCGCGCTTCGGATCAGCAGGCGAGGTCACTCTGAGTAGGACATGGTGCCCCAGTGTGACCGGATGCGGACGGTGAGAACCGCACATCCTGTCTCTGGTGTTCCCGGCGCGTCACCGTGAGTCTGTGTTGTGTGACGCAGTGCATCTCTTCAGCCACGGCCGCCGCGTCAGGGGGACGCTGGTGCGGCTCGTCCGCCGAGAAGGCACGCGCGTGGAACGAGATCCGCGTGCAGATCGAGTGGGAGCTGATGCGGCGCTTCCCCGGGGCGATCGCGGGCTACGGCGAGTACAGCCGACAGTGGTTCATCTTCGACCGCGCGGGCCGGACGTTCTACGCCCCGACGCCCGAGCAGCTGGCCCACCAGGTCATGCACACCTGGCAGCGGCCGACCGGCGCGGTCGCGAGACCGAGGGCGGGCGGCTCCGATGGGTGACGTCTCGCGGATCAAGGCGGCGCTCCGGGACGAGTTCCCCGGCTGGTCGTTCCTCTACACGGACCGGCACCGGTGGTGGGCCACGCGCGACCCCAAGCCGGGAGAGCAGGTCAACAACGGCGAGTCGGCGCTCGACGCCGACACCCCCGAGGAACTGCGCCGGTTGCTGCTGAAGATCGGCGACACCTAGACGCCGGGGCCCCGGGACCAGAGGGCGCCGGCCGGGGCCTCGGTCGGCGGCGGCGCGGCCCCTTCCCACCGCGCCGCCGCCACCCCCACCGACCGCGCCCCCGCACACCCGCGCCCCATCACCGGCTCGGAGGCACGTCCTACCGAGAACGCGATCGAGCACCCCGGCCAAGGTCACATGCGCGCCGCCGGATGCGGTGGCCCCGCGTCCGCACACGCCACCCAGCACATTCCGCAGTGCCGGTGGCGTTGTCGCGACGGCGCCGACTGCTCCCCCTGAAGCCCCGCTCGGCCCCGCCCGCTACCCGCGAGAAGGAACGCCGCGGCGGTCAGGTGGCCGAGTCTCCCGAGCACGCCGGGCACGGGAGTTGCTGCAAGGTGCTGGTCACAACGTGCCCGGCGCCGAGGCAGACCCGGCAGCCAGGGAAGTTCGCCGTGCCGACATCCGCCCAGACCGGCGGGGGCTCGGGAGGGGGCCCGCTGTCATCGCCGACATAGCCGCGTCCGCCGCAGAAGTTGCACGCCAGTACCAGCGGCCCCATGCGCTGCTCGCCCGAACCGCCGCAGTCCGGGCAGTCGAGACGATCACTCACTCCTGACCCGTCCCCTTCCACGCAGAGCGCGAACGGCACGCGTTCAACCTTCTTGTCGTCGTTCTCAAGCCGCCACGCAGCGGCTCAGTCATCCGCGAAAGCCGTCACCCGCCCGCTCATCATCACTCACGCCGATAGGCAGGTGAAGGCGGGTGAGGAAAATCTGTGGGCGGGCCCGGTCACACGGGCTACCGGCTCCCTGACTCTTGGGGGCCGCTCGCCTATGGTGGGCGGATGAGGGTTGCGGTGACGGGGGCGTCCGGGTTGATCGGGACGGCGCTGGTCCGGAGCCTGGAGGCGGACGGGCACCGGGTGGTGCGGCTGGTCCGGCGGCAGCCCGCGGGCCCCAGGGAGATGTCGTGGCAGCCGGGCGGCACGCTCGGCGCCGAGGCGCTGGCGGGTGTGGACGCGGTGGTCCACCTGGCCGGGGCCGGGATCGGCGACCGCCGGTGGAGCGCCGCCTACAAGCGGGTGATCCGCGAGAGCCGGGTGCGCGGGACGCGGACCGTCGCGGAGGCCGTGGCGCAGGCGCGTCCGCGCGTGCTGGTGTGCGGGTCGGCGATCGGTTTCTACGGGGACACCGGCGGCCGCGAGGTCGACGAGACCGCCCCGGCGGGCAGCGGGTTCCTGGCGGGTGTGGTCCGGGACTGGGAGGCCGCCGCGGCACCGGCCCGGGAGGCGGGCGTGCGGGTGGTGTTCGCGCGCACCGGGCTGGTGCTGGGGCGGGGCGGGCTGGTCGGCAGGCTGCTGCCGCTGTTCCGGCTGGGCCTGGGCGGCAGGCTCGGCGACGGGCGGCAGTGGATGAGCTGGATCTCCCTTGACGACGAGGTGGCGGCGCTGCGCTTCCTCCTGGACGGCGACCTGGAGGGGCCCGTCAACCTGACGGCGCCGCGGCCGGTGACCAACGCCGACTTCACCCGGGCGTTGGCGCGGGCCGTGGGGCGTCCGGCGGTGCTGGCGGTGCCCGGGGCGGCGCTGCGGCTGGTGCTCGGGGAGTTCGCGGAGGAGGGGGCGCTGATCAGCCAGCGGGTGCTGCCCCGCAGGCTGGAGGAGGCGGGGTTCACCTTCGGGCACCCCGAGGTGACCGCCGCGCTGGCGACGGCCACGTCCACCTGACCGGGCGCGAAGTGCCTCCTCGGGGGCAGGGGAAGTTGGCTCCCGCGGGTGACGGCCGTTCGAGAACGCCGTTCCTACCGTGATCCGCATGGTGAGACACGTGGGAACGGTGAGCGGGGCGCTGGCGGTCACGGTCGCGCTGACAGGGCAACCGGCGGTCGCGGAGACGGCCCGGTACGCGGAGCTGCGGCAGGTGGTGCGGCGGTTGACGGCGCAGGACGGCGCGGTCGGCGCCCAGGCGGTGGTGACCGGGCGGCGGGGACGCGTCGCCGTCGCCGCGGGAGCGGGCGACGTGCGGAGCGGGGCGCCGATGCCGCGCGGAGGCAGGTTCCGCATCGGCAGCCTCACCAAGCCGTTCGTGGCGACGGTGGTGCTCCAGCTCGTGGGCGAGGGCAGGGTGGATCTGGACGCGCCGGTGGAGGACCATCTGCCGGGGCTGCTGGGCGACGGCGCCGCCGACAAGCCCGTCACGGTGCGGCATCTGCTGCAGCACACCAGCGGCCTGCCCGACGTCCTGGACGTGCTGCCGCCCGCGCAGCTGATCGGCGACCGGTTCCGGCACTGGGAGCCGCGGGAGCTGGTGGAGATCGCCCTCAGTCGGCCGCGGCTGTTCGACCCCGGCGACAGGTGGGACTACTCCAACACCAACTACGTCCTGGCCGCGATGCTCGTCGAGCGCGTGACCGGTCGCACGTACGGGGAGGAGATCCGCCGGCGCATCGTGCGGCCGCTGCACCTGACGGACACCTTCGTGCCCGGCGACCGGACCGGCATCCCCGGGCGCCGTCCGCGCGGATACGCGCGGACGGGGGGAAAGCTGCTCGATGTCACCGAGCTCAACGCCACGATGGCGGCGGGGGCCGGAGACATGGTCTCCAGTGCCCGTGACGTGAACCGGTTTCTGGCCGCGCTGCTGCGGGGCGGGTTGCTGCGGCCCGCGCAGCGGCGCGAGATGATGACGACGCGGCCGACCGGGTCCGGTGCGGAGTACGGGCTGGGTCTGCAGAAGTTCCGGCTGAAGGGGTGCGGCGGCGGGTTCTGGGGGCACGGCGGGGACATGCTCGGTTTCTCCGCCCGTTCCGGCGCGACCGCCGACGGCAGGCAGGTCACCGTCATGGTGAACGTCAATCCCGGCGGCACCCGGGCGCAGAAGGACGACCTGGAGGCGGCCGTCTCCGCCGCCCTGTGCGCGTGAGGCCCTTCCTCCGGCGCGGCCGGGTATCTGCCGTGCGGGGGAGGTTCGCAGCGGAGGCGGACGGGAATCGAACCCGCCTGTCCGAGGACCTCGGACACCGCGACTTTGAAGGTCGGGGGGGCCACCAGGCACCCAGACGCCTCCAGCACCGGCGCATACCCGGCGCGGCGGCCGTCACACCGAGAAGGGGGAGCAGATGACGACGACCGGAGGGACCGTCCGGCTCACGCGGTACGCGCGGGGCGGCGGGTGCGCGTGCAAGATCCCGCCCGGGGAGCTGGAGGACGTGGTGGCCGGGCTGGCCGCGACGCCCGCGGCGTCGTCCACAGCGGCCGGTGCGCAGGTGCTCATCGGGTTGGAGACCGGCGACGACGCGGCCGTGGTGCGGGTGGCGGACGACGGCCCGGCCGTGGTGGCGACGGCGGACTTCTTCACCCCCGTGGTGGACGACCCCTACGACTGGGGGCGCATCGCCGCGGCCAACGCGCTGTCGGACGTGTACGCGGTGGGCGGGCGTCCCCTGGTGGCGGTGAACCTGCTGGCGTGGCCGCGGGACGTGCTGTCGTTCGACCTGGCGCGGGAGGTGCTGCGCGGGGGGCTGGACGTCGCGGCGGAGGCGGGCTGCCATGTGGGCGGCGGGCACAGCGTGGACGACGCCGAACCCAAGTACGGGATGGCGGTCACGGGCGTCGCCGATCCCGGGCGGCTGCTGCGCAACGACCGGGGCCGCGCCGGGCTGCCGCTGTCGCTGACCAAGCCGCTCGGCATCGGGGTGCTCAACAACCGGCACAAGGCGACGGGCGAGGTGTTCCCGCAGGCCGTGCAGGCGATGGTCGCGCTCAACCGGGAGGCCGCGGAGGCCGCGCTGCGGGCGGGCGTCGAGTGCGCCACGGACGTGACCGGGTTCGGGCTGCTGGGGCACCTGTACAAGCTGGCGCGGGCGTCGGGCGTCACGGCCGTCGTCGACGCCTCGGCCGTCCCGTGTCTGGACGGCGCGCGGCGGGCGGTGCGGGACGGGTTCGTCAGCGGCGGCACGCGGCGCAACCTGGCCTGGGTCGCCCCGCACACCGACTTCGGAGGCGCCGACGAGGAGACGCGGCTGCTGCTGGCGGACGCGCAGACGTCGGGCGGCCTGCTCGTCGCGGGCGAGATCCCCGGCGCGCCGGTGATCGGCGAGCTGGTGCCCCGGCGGGAGCACGTGCTCGTCGTCCGGTAGGGCGTCACACCTCGGTGCCGGTGGCGCCGGTGATGCCGGCGCGGCGGCGGTAGGAGCGGACCAGGGCCGCCGCCTGCGCGCCGCGCGGGCGGCGGCCCGGGCGGATGTCGCAGGCGATGGCCTTGCTCTCCTGGATGTGGGTGTTGGGGTCGAGCGCCATGTGGACCAGTTCGTTGGCGGCGTCGCCGGTGCTGTAGCCGTTGGGGCCCCAGTGGTAGGGCAGGCCGATCTGGTGCAGGGTGCGGCCGTCCACCGTCAGCGGCGTCATGCGTTCGGTGACCAGGACGCGCGCCTCGATCACGTTGCGGGCGGAGACGATGGTGGCCCAGCCCAGGTGCTCCAGGCCGCGTTCGCGTGCCAGCTCCGGGGACACCTCGCAGAAGAACTCGGGCTGGAGTTCGGCGAGGTAGGGCTGCCAGCGCGACATGCCTCCGGCCGTGTGGTGCTCGGTGAGCCGGTAGGTGGTGGCCACGTACGGGTACACCGGCGACCCGACGGGCTGGTAGCGGTTGTCGGGGTGCGGGGACGGCAGGTGCCGTGCGGGGTTGCGCTGCTGCCCGTAGAGCGGGTTGGTGAAGGGCGAGTCCTGGGGTTCGTAGTGGGCGGGCAGGGGGCCGTCCACGAGTCCGGTGGGCGCGTACAGCCACGCCTTCCCGTCGGCCTGCATGATGAACGGGTCGTCGCCGGCGAGCGCGTCGGCGGCGCGCGCGCCTTCCGGGGGCGTGTAGCCGGGGGGCCTGTCGGGGACGAAGTCGGGTACGTCGTGGCCGCTCCAGCGGCCCTGGGACGCGTCCCACCAGACGAGGGCCTTGCGTTCGCTCCAGGGTCTGCCGTCCGGGTCGGCGGACGCGCGGTTGTAGAGGATGCGGCGGTTGGCGGGCCACGCCCAGCCCCATTCGGGGGCGACCCAGTTCTGGTCGCGGCCGGGTTTGCGTCGGGCGGCCTGGTTGACGCCTCCGGCGTAGACGCCGCAGTAGATCCAGCAGCCGCAGGAGGTGGAGCCGTCGTCCTTCAGCTCGGTGTAGGCGCCGAGCGGGCGGCCGTCGGCGGCGCGGCCGTTGATCTCGGCGAGGACGGCCTCGGCGTCGGGTTCGGCGTTCTCCCCCGTGACCGGGTAGTCCCAGGTCAGGTCGAGGATGGGATGGTCCATCTCAGCGGTGGACCCGGCGAGCGCGGCCCGGATGAGGCGGCCGAGGTGGTAGGCGAACCACAGGTCGCTGCGCGCCTGGCCGGGCGGTTCGACGGCGGCGTGGTGCCACTGCAGCATGCGCTGGGTGTTGGTGAAGCTGCCGTCCTTCTCGGTGTGCGCGGCGGCGGGCAGGAAGAACACCTCGGTGGCGATGTCCTCGGTGCGCAGCTCGCCGGTTTCGATCTCCGGGCCGTCCTTCCACCAGGTGGCCGACTCGATCAGGGAGAAGTCGCGCACGACGAGCCAGTCGAGGTTCGCCATGCCGAGCCGCTGCATCTTGGCGTCGGCGGACCCGACGGCGGGGTTCTCCCCCAGCAGGAAGTAGCCCTTGCAGACGCCGTCGAGCTGGGCCATGACCGTCTCGTAGGTGCTGTGGGAGCCGGTGAGGCGGGGCAGGTAGTCGAAGCGGTAGTCGTTGGCCGCGGTGGCGGCGTCCCCCCAGTACGCCTTGAGCAGGCTCACCATGTAGGCGCGCATGTCGCCCCAGAAGCCCTTGCGCGCCGCCTCGGCCCGCACGTAGGCGTCGAGGTCCTCGTGCGCGTGCGCGTGCGGCATGGGCAGGTAGCCGGGCAGCAGGTTGAACAGGGTGGGGATGTCGGTGGAGCCCTGGATGGAGGCGTGCCCGCGCAGCGCCAGGATGCCGCCGCCGGGGCGTCCGATGTTGCCGAGCAGCAGCTGCAGGATCGCCGCCGCGCGGATGTACTGGACGCCGACGGTGTGCTGCGTCCACCCGACCGCGTAGGCGAACGCGGTGGTGCGGTCGCGGCCGGAGTTGCCGGTGATCAGGTCGCAGACGGTGCGGAAGACGTCCTGCGGGACGCCGCAGACGCGTTCGACCATCTCCGGGGTGTAGCGGGCGTAGTGCCGTTTGAGCACCTGGAACACGCAGCGGGGGTGCCGCAGCGTCGGGTCCCGCGGCGGGTGACCGGCGGCGATGGGGTGGCCGCCGGATCCGGCGGTCTCGCCGCGGGCCGCCTCCGCGACCTCGGGCTCGCCGCCGCCCCGCGTGCGCCGGTCGTACTCCTGGTCGCGCCGCCCCGCGGCCGCCTGCACCTCCAGGCCGGCGTACTGCCAGGTGGCGTTGTCGTAGGCGCGGCTGCCGGGGTCGAAGCCGGAGAACAGGCCGTCGAGGTCCTCGGTGTCGCGGAAGTCCTCGCGCAGGATGACCGGCGCGTTGGTGTAGGCGACGACGTAGTCGCGGAAGTAGGCGCCGGTGCGCAGGACGTGGTTGATGATGCCGCCGAGGAAGGCGATGTCGCTGCCCGCGCGCAGCGGCACGTGCACGTCGGCCATGGCGCTGGTGCGGGTGAACCGCGGGTCGACGTGGACGACCTTGGCGCCGCGGGCCTTGGCCTCCATCACCCACTGGAACCCGACCGGATGGCATTCGGCCATGTTCGAGCCCTGGATGACGATGCAGTCGGCGTTGGCCAGGTCCTGCTGGAAGGTGGTGGCGCCGCCGCGTCCGAACGAGGTTCCCAGACCGGGAACGGTGGAGGAGTGTCAAATGCGCGCCTGGTTTTCGATCTGTATCGCGCCCAGGGCGGTGAACAGCTTCTTGAGCAGGTAGTTCTCCTCGTTGTCGAGGGTGGCGCCGCCGAGGGAGGCCAGGCCGAGGGTCCGCCGCACCCGCCGGCCGCCGACCTCCCACTGCCAGCCGGCGCGGCGCGCCGCGATCACCCGGTCGGCGATCATCTGCATGGCGGTGTCGAGGTCGAGGTGCTCCCAGTCGGTGCCGTGGGGGCGCCGGTACAGCACCCTGTGCTCGCGGGCCGGGCCGGTGGTGAGCTGGAGGCTGGCCGACCCTTTGGGGCACAGGCGGCCGCGTGAGACGGGCGAGTCGGGGTCGCCTTCGATCTGGGTGACCTTGCCGTCCTGGACGTAGACGTTCTGCCCGCAGCCGACCGCGCAGTAGGGGCACACCGACTTGACGACGCGGTCGGCGGTGGCCACGCGGGGGTCGAGCCGTTCGCTGCGGCGGCTCTTGGCCGCGGCGCCGCGTCCCAGCGGGTCGTCGCCGGTGAGCTGCCGGTAGACCGGCCAGGACTCGATCCATGTGCGGACGCCCATGTCAGTCCCTTTTCTGCTCTTTCGTCGGTCTGGTGGCTGCTACCCGCGCCGGGCGGCCGGAAACTCCCGGTTCTCCAGGCGTTCCCGTTGCGGGACGACCGTGTACCTGGGGTCCTGGGCGGACGCGACGCCCGCGTGGAAGACGCCGAACCGCAGCGCCGCCGATCCGGCGATCAGCGCGGCGCCCGCCGTCGCCGACAGCGCCCGGGACCGGACGGTCCCCGGCAGCGCGGCCAGCCCCGCGCCCGCCGCCGTCAGCGCCTCGGAAGCGCGCATGAGCCGCCCCGCCTTCCCCTGTTCCAGGGGTTCGGCCGCCGGCCCCATGCGCCGCTTCATCAGCCGTGTCACGCCGAGTTCGGCGGCGGCGCCGAGGACGGCGGCGCGGCGTGCGGGTTCGGCGGGGGCGAAGACCAGGCCGAGGCCCGCCGCGGCGGCGGCGCCGGACCCGGCGAACAGGAACGGCATCTGCCGGTACCCCTCGTGCCAGGACGGCACGGCGGTGTCGCAGACGAGCACCGCCGTGTAGGTGGCGACGGCGGGGCCGAGGACGGCCGCGCCCGCCGTGGCCAGCGCGCCCAGGCGCCGGAACCGTCCCGTCACCTCCGCCGCGGCGGCCGCCCCGGCCAGCGGGCCGTAGCCGAGCAGCAGCCACGACCCCATGCTCATCGGGGAGGTCGGCTTGGCCACGCGCAGCATGTTGAGGAAGCGCGCGGGCCGCCCCAGGTCGTGGACGAGCGCGGCCAGCGACAGGGAGACGGCGCCGAGCGCCCCCGCCTTGGCGGTGCGGGCGAGTTCGCGCCGCCCCGTGGCGTGGGCGCCCGCGGCCAGCAGCGACGAGCCCCCGGCCAGGCCGCCGAGGAACAGGTATCCGGCGATGTCGAGCGGCTTCCACACAGGCTTGTTCAGCACCGGCAGGCCGTAGTAGGAGGTGAAGCGGGCCTCCGGCACCATAACCTGTTCGCCGCGTCGCCTCCTGCCGCGGCCGCGGCCCGTGCGTGCCCTGTGTTCCGTGTGTTTCCCGTGTTCCGCTCGCGTCATCGCGGCCTCCGGCCCGTCCGCAGGAAGCAGGCGGCCACCCCCGCCGCCATCGCCACCGCCGCCGCTGCGGCGTGCCGCCACATCGACGGCAGGTCCCGGGTGGTCACCACCGGGTCGGGCGGCAGCCCGTACACCTCGGGCTCGTCCAGGAGCAGGAAGAACGCTCCGGCGCCGCCGACGCCGTCGCCGGGGTCGTGCCCGTACAGGCGGGCCTCGGGCCGTCCGGCGTCGTGCAGGGTCCGCACCCTGGACGCGGCGCGTTCCCGCAGCTCGTCCAGTGGGCCGAACTGGATGGAGTCGGTGGGGCACGCCTTGGCGCAGGCCGGTTCCATGCCGGCGCCCAGGCGGTCGTAGCACATCGTGCACTTCCAGGCGCGCCCGTCCCCCTTGCGCTGGTCGATGACCCCGTACGGGCAGGCGGGGA
This sequence comes from Actinomadura keratinilytica, assembly GCF_039539665.1. Taxonomy (NCBI): domain Bacteria; kingdom Bacillati; phylum Actinomycetota; class Actinomycetes; order Streptosporangiales; family Thermomonosporaceae; genus Actinomadura; species Actinomadura keratinilytica. The sequence goes on along the minus strand of NZ_BAABDO010000060.1, from coordinate 23,030 downwards.
TGCAGTAGCCGCAGCCGTTGCAGATGTCCTCCTGGACGACGACCGTGCCGAACTCGGTGCGGAACAGCGATCCGGTGGGGCACACGTCCAGGCACGCCGCGTGCGTGCAGTGCTTGCACACGTCCGACGCCATGAGCCAGCGCAGCTCCGGCCCCGCGCCGTCCCCCAGCTCCGACCCCGCGTCGGCCTGCCCCGCAGTCTCGAACACGTCCACCGGCTTGCGCTGCTCGATGAACGCCACGTGCCGCCACGTGTCGGCCCCGAGTCCCTGGGTGTTGTCGTACGACATCCCGGTCAGCAGCAGCCCGTCTTCGGGGACGGCGTTCCACTCTTTGCACGCGACCTCGCACGCCTTGCACCCGATGCACACCGACGTGTCGGTGAAGAACCCCACGCGGGGGCGCTCGCCGGTCCCGGTCATGGCGTCGGGGTCCCCGGCGAGCCGTGCCCCAAACGCCAGATGTGGTGCAAACGACATGTTCAGGGGCGGTGGCGCGGCTACAGTCGGGGCAGAACGGTCCAACGCCATGAGGGAGGGCTCCCGATGCCCGAGGACACCGGCGCCGCCCCCGCGCGGAAGGCGCCATGAGCGCGTCCACCCCCGAGCCCGGCACCTTCGAGTCCCCCGCGGCCGAGCCCGTGGTGATCGACGGCGGCGACCAGTCGTGCACCCGGCTGCTGCTGAAGCTGCGCGGACAGCTGGCCGAGCTCCCGGCGGGCACGATCGTGCACCTGCTGGCGTCCGACCCGGCCGCGCCCGTGGACCTGGCCGCCTGGTGCCACCTGACCGGCCACACCTACCTCGGCCCGCTCCCCGACCGGCCCGGCACCCCCTGCTACGTGCTGCGGGTCAGCGCCTCCCCGCGCCCCACCGACCCCAAGTCCCCCTGGCGTCCGGCCGCCACCGACTGACACACGCGCGGGGCTCACTCGGGCCGGGCGCCGTCGGCCACGCGCCGGGCGAGCACCCGGTAGGCGTTCGACCGGTTCCCGCGCCGGATGACGGGCAGCAGCAGCTGGTCGGCCGCGGCGGCGGCGAACATCAGCGGGCCCGCCGCCACGAACACCGCGGTGCGCGCCGCGCCGCGCAGCCGCCGGACGCGCGGGTCGCGCCACGGCTTGCCGGGGTCCGGGACGATCCGGTGCGCCAGCAGCATCACGATCATCAGCAGCTCGACCGGCTGGTGCGCCGGGCCGCGTTCGACGGCGACCACCCGGAAGCCGCGCTCCTCCAGCACCCGGACGAGGTTGCCCGCCGTGACGAAGTGCAGGTGCTGCGGCTGGAACCAGGCGTGCCACCAGCCGCGCGCCAGGCGGCCCAGGGGCCACTCGGGGTCGGGCACCTCGATCAGCAGGTGCCCGCCGGGCGGCAGCACCCGGGCGGCCGCGTCCAGCTCCGCGCGCGGGTCGACGGTGTGCTCCAGGTAGTGGTGCATGCTCACCACGTCGTACTCGCCGGCGAGCTTGTCGGCCAGGTCGGGGAACAGGCCCTGGTAGGCGCGGTCGACCCAGCCGCGGCGCTCGGCCTCCTGGATGGACACGCCCATGTCGAGCCCGTCGAAGCGGGTGTGCGGCCAGATGTCGCGGGCGGCGTTGCAGAAGTGGCCGTGCCCGGCGCCGACGTCCAGCCACGCGCGGGGTTCGGCGTGGCCGCGCAGCATCTTGGCGCGGTCCCGGTAGTGCGGGGCGGCCAGGCGGAAGCCGCGTTCGACCTCCGGGCCGCCGGAGCCGTCGTAGAAGTCGCGGTAGTAGAAGTCCAGGCCGGCCGCGTTGAGCCGGGGGTTCTGGAAGACGTGCCCGCACGTCCCGCACCGCTCCAGGACGAACCGGCCCGGCCGGTGGTGCTGGCGGTCGCCGCAGGCCAGCAGGCGGCGCAGGTCGCGGCCGCCGCACCAGGGGCAGTCGGCGCGGCGCTCCTCGAAGAACCGGTCGACGCCCTGCGCCAGGTCGGCGGCGTATTCGGCGCGCAGGGCGGGCAGCCGCGGGTCGGGGTCCTCGCGCTGGGCGGCGACGCGCAGCCACCGCAGCGGCGCGGCGACCGGACGCGTCAGCGCGAACCGGAGCCGGTCGCAAGGCCGCAGCGGGGTCCCGGCGGTCGCCAGGTACGGCTGGGCGCACGCCGCGGCGAGCACCGCGAGCGCGGCCGCCGCGTCCCGCCCCGGCGCACCGCCGCGTCCGGTCAGGCAGCGTGCCAGCGCCGCGCCGAGCACGCCGAGCCCGAGGATGTTGCCGGTGAGGTAGACGGGAAGGTCGCTGGGCCAGCGGCGGCGCAGGATCCGGCGGCGGTCGGCGGGCGGGCAGCCGACCGGCGCGATGCCGGGGGCCACGCACAGGTCGGTCGCGGTGGGGGCGTAGCACTTCAGGCGGGTGATCAGCTCGTCCATCTCGGCGGGGCTCAGCCCGTCGAAGCGGGAGATCCCGGCCCGCTCGGCCACGTCGGCGTCGACGAGCACGGCGTGCGCGCCGCCCCCGCCGACCGCCAGCCGCGACCACCGGTACGCGGCGGGGTCGACGCGCCGCACCAGCTCCAGCGCGCGCAGGCTGTCCAGGCCGGACGGCACCAGGTCGAGCACCCGCAGCCCGTGGCGGCGGGCGTGGGCGGCGGCCGCCCGGCGGATGGCGTCGTCCAGGTGCACCCCCTCGGCGGTGACGAAGCGGTGACCGCCGGAAGCGCCGCCCTCGGCACCGGCTTCGGCACCGGCTTCGGCGTCGGTGTCGGCCTCGTCACCGTGCGGAGCGTACGGCGGCGGTGTCAGCGGTGTCAGCTTCGCGGCCCTCGCCCGTCGCCACAGCGCGTCCGCCGTGAACCCGGCCGCGGTCAGCAGCATGATCGATCGCAGTCGCATGTCGGTCCCTTTCGCGGGGGCTGGGAGCGGAACCGCGGGGAGCGTCCGCCCCGTTGCGAGACCAGCTCGGCTGTGCCGATCATCCGCCCGCGGCCACCGGGCCGTAATACGGCCGCTGCCAAAGTCGGCGGCCCGGTTCGTCAGCCGGGTGAGTGGCCGGACGGCGCCTGGTCTGCGTACCGCAGGAAGGCGTGCAGCGCGATCATCAGGTCGAGGCGGGAGCCCGCGCCCCACGGGTCGCCGCCGTACAGCTCCTGCACGACGCGGATGCGGTAGCGCACGGTCTGCGGGTGGACGTGCAGCGCCCGCCCGGCCGCCACCGCGTTGTCGCCGCTGTCCAGGTAGGCCAGCAGCGTCTCGGCCATCGTGCGGCGACGCCTTGGCGGCAGGTGCAGCAGCGGCCCCAGATGGCGGGCGGCGGCCGGGCCGACCAGCTCCTCGCACGACGACGCCGCCAGTGCGGCCAGGTGCTCCACGCACCGCACGACGCCCGTGGCGGGCAGCAGACCGCGCTCCATCAGCGCGACACCGCGCCGGGCCCAGCGCAGCGACACCGCCCCCTCGTTCAGCGGGACGGTCGGGCCGAGCACGCCCGGGTGGCGGTCGAGCAGCGCGGCCAGCATGCGCTCCTGGCCGGGGCCGTCCGGGTCGGGCACCACCAGGTACGGCGCGGGGTCGTCCCAGGCGGCCAGGACCGTCGGCGGGACGACGCGCGGGGCGCCGCCGACCGGCGTGCGCAGCGCCACCACGCCGATGGTCCGCGGGGCGTCCCAGCCGGCGGCGCGCGCCAGGTCGGCCAGCGCCTCCAGGCTGGTCGGAGGGTCGTTGACGAGCAGGTCGCGCAGCCGCCCCCGCAGCCGCTCCCGCTCGGTCGCCATGTCCTGCCGGGCGGCGGCGTACCCGTCGGCGGCCGCGTCGGCGACCTCGCCCAGCATCACGAACAGCGAGTCGGTCAGCAGGGCCAGCGTCTCGCGCGGCCAGCCGAGCCGGTACGCCTGGTCGATGAGCCGGCGGCAGGCGACCTGGCTGCTCAGCCGGATCGCGGTCTGCAGGCCGTGCAGGCCGCCGCCGCGCCGCGCCTGCCGGGCGCCCAGCCGCGCGTAGGCCGCGGTCAGCGCGTCCCGGTCGGACACGTCGCCGGCGACGAGGCCGACGAAGTGCTCGATGCTCATCGCGATGGTGGCGCGCATCCGCCGGCCGTGGTCGCTGTCGGGCGGCTGGGCGTACTCGGGGACCTGCGCGCGGATCTCCCGGGCGATCTCGTCGATCGCCGAGTCCAGGTGCGGGCGCAGAAGCTCCCCGAGCCCCGCGTCCCCCTGCCTCGGCCGCTGGTGCCGGCCGGGACGCCGCCGCTGCGGGCGGTGGCGCCGTCGGACGGGTGCGTGCTGCTCGGTGGCCACAGGCGTCGCTCCTAGCGGTTCACCCCCGTCGGGTTCTCGACGTGGCCAGTGTGGTGCGCGAGGCCGCCCGGTCAAGGCCGGGCGGGGCAGGCCGTTGCGCGCGCACAGCGGCACTGGGCGGCGGCACCGGCGGGTCCGTCGCCGGGTGAGCCGCCGGCGACGGACGCAACTCGGCCGGCTGACAAAAACCGCTCCGATCTTGTTGGCGGGGGCCGATGGCGGGCGCGCCGATCCGTCCTAGGCTCGCAGCGCCACCCCCGGCTCACGGAGACCCAGCATGCGCAGCACTGCCCGTTTCCTGCTCACCGCGGTGTGCGCCGTGACGCTCGGCACGGCCGTGCCCGTCCCGCCCGCCTCGGCGGCGACGCCCGCGTCCGCCCCCGCCGGGGCGTCCGTTCCCGCGGACGACGGCGCCGCCGTCACCGGCGAGGAGCAGCTGGACGAACGCACCTACGACCTGACGGTGTCGTCGCCCGCGCTCGGCCGGTCGGTGAAGGTGCGGGTGCTCGTCCCGCACGGATGGTCGCGGGACGCCGCGCGCACCTGGCCGGTCGTCTACGCCTACCACGGCGGCCGCGACTCCTACGTGTCGTGGACGCGCAGCACCGACATCGAGGAGGTGTCGGCCCGCTACGACGTGATGGTCGTCATGCCCGAATGCGCCGACGGGGCGTTCACCGACTGGTGGAACTACGGCAGGGGCGGCACGCCCAAGTGGGAGACCTTCCACACCCAGGAGGTCCTCCAGCTGATGGAGCGCAACTACCGGGCCGGTACGGCGCGCGCCGCGATGGGCATCTCCTCGGGGGCGACGGGCGCGACGACGTACGCGGCGCGGCATCCGGGCATGTTCCGGTACGCGGCGGCCTCCAGCGGCGTCCAGCACATGACCAGGCCCGGCGTCCCGACGACGGTCCTGTTCACCCAGGCGTTCTTCACCGACACCGACGACCCGCTGCGGGTGTGGGGCATCCCGGGGATCGACGACGCCAACTGGCGGGCGCACGACCCGTATGAGCTGGCGGCCAACCTGCGCGGCACCGGTCTGTACGTCTCCTCCGGCACGACCGGGCTGCCCGGCGAGTACGACGACCCCGCCCCCGGGCAGCGGTTCCTGGTCCAGCCCCAGGAGGTGGTCGCCGGGGTGACCACCGTGGATCTCGTCGGGCGGCTGCGCACCCTCGGCATCCCGGTCACCGCGCACATCTACGCCGACGGCTGGCACGACTGGGCGACCTGGCAGCCGGAGATGCACCGGTACTGGCCGCTGATGATGGACGCCCTCGGCGTCACGGCCGGCTGACCCCGCCTCCACGGAGACGTCAGTGGTGGTCGCACCGGCCGGCGCGCACGCGCACACCGTCATCCAGGAGGCGGTGAGCGAGCTCGCCGGGCGGCTCCCCGAGCTCGCCGACCGGCTCGTCGCGCGGCTGCGGGAGGGAGCCGACCCCGAGGAGCGGCGGCTGTTCGACGCCCCCGGATTCCGGGCGGCCGCGCAGGCCGGTCTGGGCGCCGCCCTGCAGGCCGTCGCCAGCGTCGGACGGGACCGCTCCGACCTCCGGCTGGCCCGCCGCGTCGGCCGCCGCTACGCCGAGCGGCGCATCCCCCTGGAGACCGCGCTGCGCGCCTACCGGCTGGCGGGGGCGCTGCTGTGGGAGGGCATCGCGGACGTCATCGCCGAACGCCACCCCGAGGACGTCGCGCTGCTGGTGGCGGGGGCGCACCGCACCCTGGCGATGATCGACCAGCTGTCCACGTCGGTCACCGACTCCTACCACCGCGCCCAACGCGGCCTGCGCGACACCGACCTGGAACAGGCCCACCGCACCCTGGACGCCCTCCTGGACGGCCGCACGCCCGACCCGCGCCGCGTCGCCCGCGCCGCGGCCAGGCTCGGCCTGCCGGAATCCGGCCGCTACGTCGTCGTCGCGGTCCCCTCGACGGCGGTCCCCGCGACCGGCGCCGTCTGGCGGGTGCGGGACGAGGTCGGGCTCGGGGTGCTGCCGCTCACGACGGAGGACCTGGGCGAGGTGGCGGCACGGCTGGGTCCGCTGGTGCGCGGCCCGGCGGGGATCGGCCTGCCGGTGGACGGGCCGGCGGCGCTCGGCGCGGCGCGGCGTTCCGCCGAGCTGGCGCTGCGGTGCGCCGAGGCCGAGGCGCGGGCGGGCGATCGGCCGCCGGTCGTGCGGCTGGACCAGCGGCTGCCGGCGGCGCTGGTGGCGGCGCAGCCGGAGCTGGCCGGGCAGGTGCGGCAGGTCGTGCTCGGGCCGCTGCTGGCGCTGGAGCGGGGCGAACGCGAGACGCTGCTGGAGACCGTGGCGGTGTGGCTGGCCTGCGGCGGGTCCACGGCGCGGGCGGCGCGGCGGCTGTTCTGCCACCGCAACACCGTGCTGGCGCGGATCCGGCGGGTCGAGCGGCTGACCGGGCGCAGGCTGGGGCACCCGCGGGAGGCGGCCGAGGTCGTCCTGGCCCTTGAGGCGGTGCGGCTGGCCCGGGCCGCGGAGGCGTCCGGCGGCCCGGGCGGCGCGCCGGAGGGTCAGAGCTTGCCCGCCGCGAACTGGGCGGCCTGGTCGGCGTTGTTGCCGTAGCTGAGGTGGGCCAGGATGTTGAGCCCGCCGCCGCAGATCGGGTCGCCGTCGGCGCAGATGTCCAGCGTGCGGCTCTCGTAGGTGCCGGTGACGCGGCGGCCGATGGCCCGGATCGGGTTGCCGAACAGCAGCACGGCGGCGACCCGCGGTTCGACCGAGGCGGGGATGGTCTTGGTGATGGGCCCGCCGACCAGGGCGCCGTCGCTGCTGATGCCGATGGAGTTGTCCACGACGTTGGCGCCCTGCGAGTACCCGACGAGGATGAACTTCTGGTTCGGGCAGGACCGCGCCTCGGCCGTGACGTGGTCGACCAGGTCGGTGTTGCCCTGGGACGCCGAGCCGGGGAGGACGCTGGCCGGATAGTCCACCGCGTACGACTTCAGCGAGCGGAACAGGATCCTGCGCTGCAGCGCCGCGTACACGGGGTCGCCGACGATCAGGCCGAGGGTGCCCGGCTCGCCGGTGCCGCGCGCGACGACCACGTCGACGTCGGCGCAGGCGGCCGAGGCGGGCGGGGCGGGCTGCAGGGCGACGACGGCGCCGGCGGCCAGCGAGGCCACCGCGGTGATCCTGGCGGCGAGCCGGCGGATGGCGGGACGTGGGAGCAGACGCATCGCAAAACGCCTTTCGGGTGGGAATTCCGCGGCCGCCTTTTCGGCCGCGACTCGTGCAGCGATGATCGGCCGCCGCGCGCTCTCCGGAAATGGCGTCACCCGCAAATCTGCGGGGTCCACCCGCTCACCCGGATGAGTCGAATACAGGCCGCGGCCTCGCCTTTCACGCAATCCCCCGGTCGCGAATACCGGCAGGCGCGCCGGCTCCGCGTCGCACACCGGCAGGCGAAAAGGGAAACGGCCGCCACGCCGTTCGCAGTGGCGGCCGTTCCCGCGAAGTGCGGTCAGCTGAAGTCGTCGAAGCAGACGGTCACGGTGTGGCTGTCGGACGGCCAGTCCGGCACGGCGATCCGGTCCGTCCGCCCGTCCCCGCCGCGCTGCCTGGTCTCCAACGTGACGCTGCCGGCGCCCTGCGTGGAGGCGGGCATGAACAGGTCCACGCCGCTCATGAACGGCAGGACCGGGAACAGCCCGACCGCGGCGTCGGTGTCGGTGACGCCGTCGGAGTGCCAGTCGTAGGCGAACAGCCCGATGGCGCGCTTGCTCCGCGGCGCCGTGGTGGCGTTCAGCACGCCGGTGCCGTTGATGGTCAGGGTGTCGCCGCCGGCGCCCTGGTCGCCCCACCACTCCTTGTTGCGGTAGGCGAGCAGCGCCACATGCCGCCGGTTGCGTTCGATCAGCCAGTCCACGGCGCTGCCCGGGTCGGACGACAGCAGCCGGATGCCCAGGTCCGTGCGGCGGAACGGCGCGAAGTACTGGTGGTGCACCTGGTCGCTGCCGTCGGTCTTGGTCAGCTCGAACTCGTAGCGGGTCGAGCCGCTGGCGTCGAACGGGCCGAACGAGCCGTCCCCGGACAGGTCGTAGGCGGCGACCGGCGGCCCGGTGCGGCGCCCGGTGGCCGCGTCGAGGGCGTACACCCGCAGCCGGGCGTTCTCGGGGCCGAGGTTGTAGGGGAACAGCACGGCCCGCCCGGCGAGCCGGATCGTCCCGTCCTGCGGGACGACGTCGGTGGTCTGCGGGTCCGCGCCGTTGAAGAACCGGTAGACGGCGCGGAAGGTGGCGGCGGACGACGCCGTCTGCACGTGGGACTCGTCGAGCTGGTAGACGTTGGTCGCGCCGGTGATCGACCGGCTCCCGTTGCCCTCGCCCCAGATCGCCAGGGTGGGCACGCCGCCGGGCGGGGCGGAGGCGGTGGCGCCGTCGATGTTGACGTAGTGCGCGACATCGGCCGCCCGCGCCGCCGAGCTGCTCAGGTACCCCTGCGAGATCACGGTGCCCAGCGAATGGCCGAGCAGCTCCACCTTGGACGCGCCGGTGGCCGCCTTCAGCCGCGCGATGCGCCGGTCGAGCGCCGCGTACACGTCCTCGAAGGAGTTGTTCAGAAACGTCGAGTCGTAGTCCTGGAACTCGATGTGGCCGGCCGGGTAGCCGTTGGCGGCGAACCGCTTGGCCTGGGTCTGGAACTGGGCGCCGGAGCCGAAGAACCCGTGCACGAAGACCATCGGCAGCGGCGCGGCCTTCGGTGCGGGCGCGCGGGCGGCGGCGTCGGCGGCCGGGACGACCCCGGCCGCCAGCACCAGCGCGGCCACCAGCCCCAGAAGCACTCGGACGCGTTTCATGGGGGTTCCTCCGATCGGTCAGAGGGGGCGGAACAGCGAGTCGATCGGACCTTCCTGCGCCCGCACCGTACGGACCCCGGCCCCGCCGCGCCTATCACCGAACCGCACGAATCGCGCCCGCGATTCACTCAGCCCGCTGCGTATCCCGCCGACCGGGCGGTTCGCAGACTCGGATCGTCCGTCCCACCCGACAGGAAGGAATCCGTGCGATGCGGGACTCCACTCCGGGCCGAGTCCGGCGAATCCTGAGAGGCGTCGCGGCCGCCGTTCTGGCGGCGGGCGGCGCCACCGCGGTCGCCGCCGCCCCGCCGGCCGCCGCGGACGACTGCAAGGCGGTCGGCGTCATCTCCGCCCGCGGCACCTGGGAGCCGCAGGACGGGAGCTGGCTGCAGAAGCCGATGGGCGACCTGATCCTGCAGCGCTACCCGGGGCAGGCCGAGTACACCGAGCTGACCTATCCGGCCGAGGTCGCCTTCGACACCAGCGCACCCGTCGGTGTCGGCAACCTGATCAGCACGCTGAACGCCGAGGCCCAGCGGTGCCCGGACCAGAGGTACGTGCTGCTCGGCTACTCGCAGGGCGCCGGGGTCGTCGGCGACGCGCTGGCCGCCCCCTCCGCCCGGATCTGGGGCAGGGACAAGGGCACCGTCAGCACGGCCGCGAGCAGCCGGATCGCCGCGATCGTGCTGTTCGGCGACATCCGCTTCAAGGCGGGCGAGCCGTACAACGTCGGCACCTTCGAGCCCGGCAAGGAGTCCGGCGACCCGCCGCCGCGGCCGGCGGGCGCGCTCAGCGCGTACGCCTCCCGCATCCAGGACTACTGCGTCAAGGACGACTTCGTCTGCCAGGGCACCGGCAACTTCATCGCGCACCTGGCGTACTTCGTCAACGGCATGCCGTCCCAGGGCGTGGACTTCGCCGTCGCCAAACTGGAGGGCGGACGCCGAGCCTGATCCGGCCGCCGATGGCGGCGGCCGCGCCGGGCGACGCCCGGCGGACGCACGCCGCCGGCTCAGCGCACGGCCGTGGCGGGCACCGGGTCGTCGCGCATCCAGTGGTGTCCGGCCTGCCAGCCGAGCAGGCGGCGGGCGTTCGGCGGCGCCGACCCGTCGTCCAGGCTTCCGCCGACCAGGACGTGCCGCAGCCCCGCCAGCACCGGCGCCAGCCGGCCGGCGACGTGCTCCGGCTGCCGCCTCGCCTCGTCCCGCATCCACGCGGCGACCGAGATCTGGTCCTCCAGCGAGCACAGCGACAGGAAGAACAGCGCCTGCCGCCAGGCGTAGGCGGCGTCCTTGATGGCGGTGAGCGGGTAGGGGTTCCGGTGCACCTTCCTCACCCGGCGGCACACGCCGGTGAACGCGCGGCGGGCGAGCTCGGGCCAGCCGGGCGCCGGGTCCACGCCGATCGGGTGCACCAGCGCGGCCAGATTGTGGGTGGTGAGGATCTGCGCCTGCTCGATGACCATGCCTCGGGCGGCCACCCGGCCCTTCGGGTCGCCGGCGCGCTCCCGGCACAGCGCGGCGAACCCCTCCGACGTGGCCGCCGCGAACCGGCCGCGCCGCGCGACGTCGTCGATGGCGCGCACCCGCGCGTAGTCGATGCCGTAGTACCGCTCGTAGAGGGTGCCCTCCAGCACGCCGGCCGCCAGCTTGGCGGCGCGCAGGAACTTGCCGGAGAACGTGCCCATGAAGATGTCGGCGGCCAGCTCCTCCACCAGCGGCACGTCCACGCCCGCGCGCGTCGCCAGCGCGCCGAGCTGCCGGACCAGCCGGTTCGGCAGGATCGTCGCGGGGAAGCCGCACAGCGCCAGCTCGCCCAGCCGGACCAGGACGGTGCGGGCGTGGGTCGCCTCGTACTGGCGGCGGTGCCCCGCCACGGCCGCGACCCACGGCAGTTCGTCCATGCGCACCTGGTGCCGCAGGTCGAGCAGCAGCAGCGAACGGCGCCTGGAGAACGCCCGGTGGACCGCCGCCATGAGCGTGCGCAGCGCCTCGTCGGCGTACGCGTCGGCGGTCGCGGACGCCACGAGCTGGGGCACCAGCTCCCCCAGCACCTCCGCCGACGGGATCACGCCGCGTTCCACCAGGGTGTCCACGGGGGCGGTGAGCGCGCGGTCCACCGCGCGCCGCAGCGCGGGCGGGATCGGCGTGCCCGCGGGGATGCCGGTGCGCCGCTCCTCCTCGTCGGCGACCGGCGCGACGACCCAGTCGGTCGACGGCAGTCCCGCGTCGTCCGGCAGCTCCGCCAGCCGCTCGACCAGCAGCCGCGCCAGGGCGTGGTAGGTGGGGCGGGCGGCTTCGGCGGCCTGGCGCGCGCGCAGCTCGGTGTGCGCCGGCGAGCCGGGGGCGCCGCGCTTGCGCACCATCGAGTCGACGGCGTGCTGGAGGCGTCCGCGCAGGCGCGGGTTCAGGCCGTCGCCCTCGACCTGCTCCTCCAGCGCCATCCGCAGGACCGCCAGGTTCTCCCGCGGCTTGCGGTGCCGGCCGCACAGGGTGTGCTCGGCGGCCAGCCGCCGGTACCGCTCCAGCAGCTCGGCGCCGCGGCGCCGCCAGCCGTCGGGCTCGGCGGCGGCGACCTTCCCGTCCCGGACGGTCTCCAGCCAGTGCGCCAGCAGCCGGTCGGCGAACGGGTTCCAGACGGCGAGCGCCTCGTTCATCGCGGCGATGCGCGGGTTCGGCCCGCGCGCGGCGAGCCGGTCGCGGACGGCGCCGACGTTCTGGCGGCGCACCATCGTCCCGTCGGGCGGGGGCGCGTCGGTCGGCACCGGCAGGAAGCGCAGCCGGTCGGCGAACGGTTCGATCGCCTCCACCAGCTTCAGCGCCGCGGCCGTGTCGCCGGCGCGCACCAGCCACGCGACGGCGAGCAGCGCCGCCTCCTCGGGCACGGTCACGTCGTAGCGGCCGCTGTCCAGCAGCTCGTTCAGCTCGGCCAGGCCCGCGTCGGTCAGGTGGTGGTAGAAGACGGCGCGCCGGTCGGCCGGCAGCCCGGCCCGGCGGGCGATGTCGCGCTCGTGCGGGGTGAGGGGGCCGCCCGCCTCCGCCGCGCCGGTGGCGAAGCCGCCGCGGACGACCTCCGGCGTCACCCACGCGGGCAGGCCCTTGACCGGGGTGCGCGAGCCGATGTCGAGGGTGCCGTCGTGCATGCCGTGCAGCACGCGGTCCCAGCGGCGCATGCGCTCCTCGGCGCGCCGCCTGGTGTCCTCGTCCTCGTGCGTCAGCGCGGTGGCGAACGCCTTCGCCAGCTGACGCTGCGGGTACCCCGGTCCGATTCCGTTCATGCCGGCGCGGCAGGTTCCGCCCCTGCGCCCTCCGGGTCCGAGCCCGGCGCTCTACTGACTGAGCTACGCGCCGCCGTTGCCACCGCACGTTAGAGCCGCGGCGGATGACCGGCAACGGATTATCCCGTCCGGCTTCGGTCGCCGCTTTCGCGCGACGCCCGGGGCCGGACGGTCAGCCCGCCTCGCTCTCCAGCGCGGCCACCCGGGACCGCGCGGTCGCCATGGCCTCGTGGTACCGGCTCTCCCAGTCCGGGTCTGCGTCGGGGATCTCGGCGACGACCTGGCGTCCCAGTTCGGTGACCCGGTCCCCGGAGCGGGACACCTTGCGCACCACGACGACGGTGACGCCGCCGCCGGTCTCGGTGTGGGTCTCCCAGCGCGGCGCCGCCGCCTTGGGCCGCCCGCCCGTCACGCCGTACCAGAGCAGCAGCGCGATGGCCGCCAGCAGCGCCAGCGCGCCAAGGATCAGCAGAATCCGCACGGCCGCCTCCCGGTGACGCCGATCAGCGGCCGTACAGGGAGCCGTTGGGGTTGCCCGGCGCGTACACCGTGATGCCCTGCGGCAGCGCCTTCAGCTCCTCGATCCGCGCGCAGGTCGGGCACTTGTTGTACCCGTCCTGCCGGGCCTTGTTGGCCTGCGCCTCGGCCTGCGCGGAGGCCACCTTGGCCTGCGCCTCGCTGACCTGCGCGAACGCGGCCTGGGCGCGGTCCACCGCCTCCTGCACGCGGGCGGGCAGCGTCACCCGGACCAGGTTGAAGTGCAGGTTGGTGAGGAACTTGCCGCCGAGGGTGCTCTCCAGGTCGGTGGCCAGGCTGGTGTTGATCGCGTTCTGCACCTTGGCGATGTTGGCGTTGTTGCTCTGCGCCTGCGGCAGCCCGGCGTTCGGCCGCTTGGCGGAGGTGCCGGTGTTCTGCACCAGCGCGCAGGACGAGACCAGCTCGGCGCACCGGAAGCTGTTGATCTGCGTGCGCAGGTCGTTGTCGATGACCGGCCGGACGACCTGGTGCAGGAACGCCGACCAGCCCTCGTCGCCCTCCCAGGCGAAGTAGCTCTTGCCGTCGGGGCCGCGGAACTTGCGGGTGCCGAACTTGTCGTCGAACCGGCGCAGCGCGTCGTGGTCGAGGTTGAGGGTGAAGTACAGCACGCCCTCGATGCCCATGTTGACGCCGTCGCTGCTGGGCACGGTGACGACGTCGACGTTGCGCTGGTCGCTGTCGCCGGCCTTGGCGGTGATGGTGTAGAAGCGCTGCTGCGCCGGGTACCGGTGGACCTTGGACCACCAGCCGGTCCAGGTCCGGCTGGAGGCCGGGTCCACGACCTGGCGGATCTTGTTGTCGTCGAAGAACCCGCCGTTGCGGACGACGGCGACCTCGCCGCCGCCGGTGCGCTCGAAGCTGCCGAGCAGCCCCTTCAGCAGCGGCAGCCCGACCACGGCCAGCACGATGGCCAGCACGATCGCCCCGCCCCGCGAGATCCGGCCCCCGCCCCGCTCCGCGATCTCCAGTCTCGACTTCGCCATGATCCCTCCGTCCGTCCCGGCCGATGCCGACGATCAGCTCCGATTGGACGCAGAGCGCGGTCGTTCGGTTTCACCGGGACGGATCGGTCCGTCCGTGCGGCGGCGAGCGGCGGGGGCGCTCAGGGCAGCAGGTCGCGCAGGGCCGGGTAGACGCGCACGGCGTTGCGGCCGTGGATGAGCGAGACGGTCTCCTCGTCCAGGCCGAGGGCGGCGATGGCGCGGGCGTTGCGGGCGACGCCGGGCATGCCGGGCCAGTCGGTGCCGAAAACGAACTTGCGCGCCAGGCGGGACAGGTCGTGGCGGGCGTAGTACTCGGGGATCCGGCGCGGCGGCAGGCCGGCCAGCTCGATCCAGACGTTGTCGCGGGACAGCGCCAGGAACGCGGCCGCGTCGTACCACCAGCCGCGGCCGCCGTGGGCCAGGACGACGGTCAGGTCGGGGAAGTCGCGCAGCACGTCGTCCAGCAGGATCGGGTCGGCGTACTTGTTGGACGAGCCGGGGAAGGTGCTCGTGCCGCAGTGCACGATGACGGGGACGCCCGCCTCGCGGCACAGGTGGTACGCCGGGTAGAGGGCGTTGTCGGACGGGCTGAACCCGCCGTGCACCGGATGCAGTTTCAGGGCGATCGCGCCGAGGTCCAGCTGCCGGGACAGCTCCGCGTCGATCGGGTAGTGCAGGTGCGGGTTGACGTTGGCGACGGCGCGGAAGCGGCGCGGGTTGTGCTTGACCAGCGGCAGCACGTCCTCGATCGGCTGGATGCCGGTGGTCTTGGGGCTGTACTCGGTGAACAGCAGCGCCGCGTCCACGCCCTCGGCCGCGAAGTGCGCGTCGAACCGCTCCGGGACGGGGGTTCCGTCGGCGTCGTAGAGGTCCGGCCAGGGGGTGGCGCGGCCGAACTCCTCGGCCCAGCGCCGCCACGCCGGGCTCAGCGTGGGCAGGCGCGCGGCGTGCACATGCGCGTCGACGAGCAGTCGGCCGTCCAGCATCCGTCCTCCTTGCGGGTGGCGCGTTCCGTAGGTTAAGGGGCGGCGATGCCCTCGCCGGCGGCGGGCGCCGCGTCGGCGGAGCCGGCCCCGAGGCGTTCGCGGGCGAGCTCGCGGACGGCGTAGCGGCGCAGCTTGCCGGTGGCGGTCTTGGGGATGGCGTCGACCTGCAGCACGTGGCGGGGGCGTTTGAACGCCGCCAGACGCTCCCGGCACAGGGCGATCAGCGCGTCCGGGTCCACCGCGGCGCCGGGGGCCGGGACGACGCACGCCACGGGCTTGTCCAGGCCGTTGTCGTCGGGCACCGCGACCACCACGACCTCGGCGACCGACGGGTGCTCGGCGAGCACCTGCTCGACCTCGGCGGGCGACACCCAGATGCCGCCCGCCTTGATCATGTCGTTGGAGCGGCCGAGGCAGGTGTAGTAGCCGTCGTCGTCCACCCTGTACTTGTCGCCGGTGCGCAGCCACTCGCCGTCGAAGGCGCGGCGGGTGACGCCGGTGCGGCACCAGTAGCCGGTGGTGAGGGAGGGACCGCGCACCAGCAGGTCGCCGGGCGTGCCGGGCGGCACGTCGGCGCCGTGCTCGTCGACGACCCGCACCCGGTAGCCGGGGACGGGCGTGCCGGACGTGCCGGGCCGCACCCGGCCGGGCCGGTTGGACAGGAAGATGTGCAGCGCCTCGGTCGATCCGATGCCGTCGAGGAGCTCCACGCCGAACCGCTCGGTGAACCGCCGGTACAGGTCGGCCGGGAGCGCCTCCCCCGCCGACACCGCCAGCCGCACCGAGTCGAACGTCTCGGGCGGCAGGTCGGCGGCGAGCAGCGCCGCGTAGAAGGTGGGGACGGCGAAGAACAGCGTCGGCCTGTCCTCGCGGAGCCGTTCGGCCACGGAGTCCGGGGTGGGGCGGGCCGGGTCGAGGATGGTCGCGGCGCCCGCCGACAGGGGGAAGAAGCCCGCGTTGCCCAGCCCGTAGGCGAAGAACAGCTTGGCGACGGAGAAGCAGCGGTCCTCGGGGGTGATGCCCAGCACGTGGGCGGCGTAGGTTTCGGCGACGTGCCGCACACTGGCGTGCCGGTGCATGGCCGCCTTGGGCGTGCCGGTGGTGCCCGAGGTGTACAGCCAGAACGCCGGGGACTCGTCCCAGGTGTCATAGGGGTCGGTGTCATGGCCTTCGCCGCCGGCGAGCAGTTCGTCCCAGCCGATGGGGCGCACACCGGGCGGGACGTCCGGTTTCGCACCGCCGGTCAGCACCACGGATGTCACCTCGGGCGCCGTGGGCAGCGCGTCGGCGGCGGCGCCGGCGAACTGCGGCGACACCAGCAGCGTGCGGGCGCGCGAGTCGCGCAGCAGCGCCCCGAGCTCGTCCCCGTTGTACATGGTGGACACCGGCACGGGCACGGCGCCGATGCGCATGCCCGCCAGCAGTGCGGCGAGCAGTTCGGGGCCGTCGGCGGCGAACAGCACGATCCGCTCCTCGGGGCGCACTCCGGCGGCGCGCAGCCCGGCGGCGGCCCGCCGGACGAGGGCGGCGAGCTCGGCGTAGGTGAGGGTGCCGCCCGGTCCGGTGACGGCGGTCCGGTCGCCGTGGCCGAGCTCGACCTGCCGGTCCACCAGGTAGCGGCAGGCGTTGAAGGAGGCGGGGCCGGTTGGGGGCAGGGACTCGGACATGGTCGGCTCCAGCATCCGCGCGGTCAGGAGAGGTGGACGTACTCGTGGTCGAACGGCTGCCCGTTGGCGCCGGAGCGGGGCGGCGCGACGACCTCGACCTGCACGACGCGGCCGTCGCGGACCCGGGCGATGGAGGCGGTGTCCCCGGTCAGCAGGCGCTCGTCCGTGCGGCGCTCCTCCCGCCGGCGCCCCTTGAGCCCGCCGGTGGACAGGTCCACGGTGTCGGGGATCCGCTCGGTGTAGTCGACGCTCGTGCTCATGGGTCACACCCGCTTCCGGTCGAGGACGGCCTTGCGGCCGGTTCCGTAGCTGTGCGGCGCGCCGTCGGGCCCGGCGGCGCCGGGGCGCTGGAAGATCCGGTTCCGCCAGGCCGACGGCCGGCCGAAGATCTCGGTCTCCAGGGTCTCGGGGCCGGCGAACCGGCCGTCGGCCTCCGTTCCGGTCAGCGCGTCGGGGCTGAGCGACGCGCGTTCCTCCAGGGCGATGCGGACCTCGTCCTCCCAGTCGATGTCCTCGAAGGCGAAGGTCACAAGCCCCAGGACGGCCGCTTTTCCGGCGTCGACGCGCACGCCCGCCTCGCCGCGCATGCTCTCGGCCCTCCCCGGGGTGCCGTGGGCACGCGACCGCAGGCGCGTCAGGCCGTTGCCCATGGGGCGGGCGCCGAAGTCGGCGTCGCCGAGGACGATCGCCGGGGTGACGGGCATGTCGGCGCCTCCTTCGGATGTGTCCTCCGCCACGCCAATCTTTGACGCTAGCTTTCATCTACGTCAATACGCTGTAGCACGTTGGGCGCTGGGATACTTGGGGCCACACCCGACCGAGGGAGGCTGGATGGCCACGACGGAGCCGGTGCTGTCCCGCCGGCACAACGTCGGCGGGACCAGCGCGCGCTCGCTGCTGCTCACCGTGCTCGGCGAGTTCGTCCTGCCGTCGGGCGAGCCGGTGTGGACCTCGACGCTACTGCACGTCCTGGCGGGCCTGGGCGTGGAGGAGAAGTCGGCGCGGCAGGCCGTCAACCGCACCGCCGCCGACGGCTGGATCGTCTCCGCGCGCGACGGGCGCCGCGTCCGCTGGGACCTCACCCCGCCCGGCCGCCGCCTGCTCACCGAGGGCGCGCAGCGCATCTACTCCTTCGGCGCCGGCCGCCGCGCCTGGGACGGCCGCTGGCTGATCGTCATGGTGTCGGTGCCCGAGACGCGCCGGCGGCTGCGCCACCAGCTGCACACCCGGCTCGCCTGGGCGGGCTTCGGCAACCCCACCGCGGGCCTGTGGGTCAGCCCGCATCCCGAGCGGGAGGGCGAGGTCAAGCAGATCGTCGGCGACCTCGGCCTGGAGGCGTCGGCGTTCTCGTTCACCGGCCCGTTCGCGGGCATCGGCTCCGAGGCCGAGCTGGTCGCCCGCGCCTGGGACCTGGCCGAGGTCGACTCCCGCTACGCCGCGTTCCTGGAGGAGTTCTCCGGGCTGCGCCCCGGGCCGGGCGACGAGACGCTGCTCGCCCAGGTCCGGCTCGTCCACGAATGGCGCCGCTTCCCCTTCCTGGACCCCCAGCTCCCCGACGAGCTGCTTCCCCCCGGCTGGATCGGACGCCGCGCCCGCGACCTGTTCGACGAGCTTCACACCGCCTGGCAGGGGCCCGCCCGCGCCCACTGGCAGGCCCTGACCGCCCGTCCCTGACCCGCCCCCGGAAAAGGCAGAGCCGGGCGCCCCGCGGAGGGTGCCCGGCCCGTCGGTCCGTCAGCGCGTCACTTGAACGCGGGCATGACCTCCTCGGCGATCAGCCGCAGCTGGGTGTTCACGTCGGCGACGTTCTCCACCTCGCGGCCGGTGAACGTCTTGACCAGCGCCGAGTCGGTGATGGCGCAGATCATGTGGTTGACGCCGGTCGGGGCGATGTCCCGCTCGATCTTCTCGCGCACCTCCTCCGGGGTGCCCGCGATGGACAGCTTCTCGGTGATCTCCGGGGTGGTCAGCTCGATGCCCTTGGCCAGGTCGCCGGCGGCGATCGCCTCGATGATCGGGGCCACGTCGGCGGGGCTGACCCCGTTGCGCTCCAGCTGCTCGGCGGGCATGGACGAGGCGTACAGGCCGACCATGCTGCGCGCGGCCTGCTTGGCGGCCTCGGAGTCGCGGCCCACGGAGAACACCACCCAGGCGCCGATGTCCAGGGCGGAGGGGTCCTTGCCGGCGCGCTCGGCGCCGATCCGGAAGTGCTTGACCGCGTACTCGTAGGCCTCGCGCGAGTAGGACAGGGCGTGGTGCACGCCGTCGGACACCTCGCCGGCCGCCTCGAACGACTTGGGCCCGCGCATCGCGCCGATCTTCACCGGCACCCGCTCCTGGACGGGGCGGGCGAAGGTGAACAGGCCGTCGTAGGAGTAGAACTCACCGTCGCGGGTGATCGTGCCCTCGTCCAGCAGGGTGCGGACGACCTGCACGGCCTCCTTGACCCGGGTGAGCGGCTTGGTGACCTTCCAGTCGATCTTGTACTGGGCCAGCACGCCGAAGTTGCCGCTGCCCAGCACGACCTCGGCGCGGCCGCCGGTCAGCTCGTCCAGGGTGGCGGCGGCCTGGGCGATGAGGGTGGGCTCGCGCAGGGTGACCGCGGACACCGACGGGCCGAGGCGGATCTGCGAGGTCTGGGCGGCGGCGGCCGCGAACAGCAGCCACAGGTCCTTGTGCCAGGGCTCGTCCGCGGCGTAGCAGGCGTAGAAGCCCAGCTCGTCCGCCAGCTTGATGGAAGCCAGGGAGTCGCTCAGCGGGTAGTCGGGGAGCATGGCGTAGCTGAACTTCACGGGCGAAGCATCTCCTTCGATGTCTTCTCGGGGAAAGGAGTGTGAGCGGGGTTCGGGGGGGGTTCGCCAGGCGGTTCCTAGCCCTTGATCTCGGTCCACGCCTGCGCCCAGCGGTCGTAGTCCACGCACTTGCGCCCGCCGCCGCAGTCGGCGACCGGAGTCTTCCAGAACGCGATCTTGCGGTAGAACTCGGCGTCGCCGACGCGGTAGTCGCTGCAGAAGCCCTTGGCGGTGTACCGGCACGCCTTGGGGTTGGCCGGGGCCTGCCCGAACCACTGGGCGACCTGGGCCTGCACCTTGGCCGTGGTGATCCAGTTCATCCACCGGTACATGCAGTTCGGATGCTGCGCCTTGGAGGAGATCATCCAGGTGTCCGACCAGCCGGTGGAGCCCTCGGCGGGGATGGTGGTGGCGACCGGCACCTTCTGGTCGCGGGCCAGGTTGGCGATCACCTGCCAGGCGGTGCCCGCGTGGGTGTCGCCGACCCGGTACGACTGGACCAGGTCCAGGTAGTTGTGCCAGTAGCTGCTGACCTTGGTGCGCTGCTTGCGCAGCAGCTCCACCGCGGCGTTGAACTGCTTGTCGTCCAGCTCGTAGGGGTCGGTGATCTTCAGGTCGGGCCGCTTGGCCTTGAGGTACAGCGCGGCGTCGGCGATGTAGATCGGCGAGTCGTAGGCGGTGAGGTTGGTGCCCGCCGGGGAGTTGTCCTCCCACACCACCCCCCACGACGTGGGCGGCTGGGAGAACTTGTCGGTGCGGTACATCAGCACGTTGGCGCCGTAGCCGTGCGGCACGCCGTACATCTGCCCGTTCACCGAGTTGTACGGCTGGTTCTTCAGGTAGGGGGCGATGTCGTCCCAGTTGGTGAGCAGGCCCGTGTTGACCGGCGCGACGTCGCCGCCGTACACCAGGCGCAGGCTCGCGTCGCCGGACGCCGACACCCCGTCGTACTGGCCGGTCTTCATCAGCGCGACCATCGCGTCGGAGGTGTCGGCCACCTTGGCGTTGACCTTGCAGCCGGTGGCCTTGGTGAACGGCGTGACCCAGTCGACGCGCGGGTCGCTGGAGCCGTCCTCGGCGTACCCGGCCCACACCACCAGGTTGAGCCTGCCCTCGGTGGCGCCGATCGCCTGCTGCATCTGCACCTGGGGCGGTCCGCTGCTGCGTTCGCCGTCGGACGAGCCGCTGCACGCGCCGGCGGTGGCGGCGGTCAGCACGGCGGCGGCCGCCGCGGCCGCCAGCCGCCGTAGCGGCCGACGCGGCCGCGCCCCCTGCCTCGGCCGCGCGGCGGTCGGACGTTCGGCCTGGTCACGGGGCTGGAGTGCGGGCGCGGGGGACGCCGGACGCCTTCCCTGGGGACCCGGAGGCTGGCTCACATAGATCACGATCGGGTGATTCTAGGGGTCCGGGGCCACCTCACGAGGTGATTCCGGCGGATTCATAGTTCATGCCACTTCTGGCCCCAAATCACACCTTGCGGTAGTACCCTCTGCTGCGATCAGTGGCCGTTACCTAACCGAGAGCTTCGTCGTGCGTGAATCCGACCGTCGAGCGGAACCGTCGTCCACCGGCCACCGGCGGCGCAGAGCAGGTACCGGACGTTTCCGGACGGTCCGCTTCAAGGTCGTCCTGCTGGTGCTGGTCTCGCTGGTGTCGCTGGGTGCGCTGTGGACATTCGCCGCCAACGTCACCCTGGGCGAGGGCCTGAACCTCCGCAAGATCGAGAGCGTCCAGGACCACTTCGAGTACCCGTCGGGCGCCCTGGCCAGCGCGCTCCAGGCCGAGCGCCGCGCCTCCCTGGTGTTCCTGGGCAGCAGGACGACTTCCGACCGGGCCGCTATGGAAGGTGTGCGGCTCATCACCGACCGGCAGGCGGAGGTGTTCCGCCGGCTGGCCGGCGACCCCGACGCCCAGGAGGCCGCGCCCGCGACGGCGCGCCGCCTGGCCCGTGAGATCATCAGCGGCCTGGACGGCCTGCCCGCCCGCCGCGGCGCCATCGACAACCTGCGCCTGGACCGCGGCCGCGCGTTCTCCGAGTACACCCAGATCCTGGAGCGCCTCGGCACGCTGCGCGGCTCGCTGTCCACGCTGGACAACCCCGAGGTCGCGCTGGACGCCCGCAACCAGGTCGCGCTCGCGCGCGCCCACGAGGTGATGGCGCAGGAGGACGCGCTGCTGGCGGGCGCGCTGGCGGCGGGCCGGATGACCCGGTCCGAGCACTCCGACTTCATCAAGCTGGTCGGCGCCCAGCGCACCATGTACGAGATGGCCGCCCAGGAGCTGCGGCCCGCCGAGCGCACCTACTACCAGCGCATCACCGCGACGCCCGAATACGCCCGTCTGCGGGCGCTCGAGGACCGCTACGTCGACTCGACCCGCGGCCTGCGCGCCGCCGACGCGGCGACCCTGTGGAAGATCACCACCAACTCCAACCTGACCCGGCTGCGCGGCCTGGAGCTGACCATGACCGCCGAGGCCGAGCAGCGCGCCGAGCCGATCGCCGACGCGATCCTGCGGCGGGTCGCGCTGGCCGGTGCGCTGGGTCTGGTCGCGGTGGTCGCCTCGGTGCTGCTGGCGGTGTGGGTGGCGCGTTCGGTGCTGCGCGACCTGGCCGGGCTGCGGCGCGAGGCGCAGGACCTGGCCGACGCCAAGCTGCCCGGCGTGATCGCGCGGCTGCGGCGCGGTGAGAAGGTGGACGTGGCCGCCGAGGCGCCGCCGCTGTCGTTCGGCACCCCCGAGATCGACCAGGTGGGCCAGGCGTTCAACGCCGCGCGGCGCACCGCGATCCAGGGCGCCGTCGAGGAGGCGAGCCTGCGCCAGGGCATCAGCCAGGTGTTCGTCAACCTGGCCCGGCGCAGCCAGAGCCTGCTGCACCGGCAGCTGAAGCTGCTGGACGCCATGGAGCGGCGCATCTCCGACCCCGACGACCTGGAGGACCTGTTCCGGATCGACCACCTGGCCACCCGCATGCGTCGGCACGCCGAGGGTCTGATCATCCTGTCCGGGCAGGCGCCCGGCCGCGGCTGGCGCAACCCGGTCGCGGTGATCGACGTGGCCCGCGCCGCCGCGTCGGAGGTGGAGGACTACACCCGGGTCCAGGTGTCGCCGATGCCGCGCGCGTCGGTCGCCGGCGCGGCCGTCGCCGACCTCATCCACCTGCTGGCCGAGCTGATCGAGAACGCCACGATCTTCTCCCCGCCGCACACCACGGTCAGCGTGACCGGGCAGGCGGTGGCGCACGGGTTCTCGATCGAGATCGAGGACCGCGGGCTGAGCATGAAGCCGCCGGAGCTGGCCGAGGCCAACGAGCGGCTGGCCAACCCGCCGGAGTTCGACCTGTCCAACAGCACCCAGCTCGGCCTGTT
Organism: Actinomadura keratinilytica; assembly: GCF_039539665.1. NCBI lineage: Bacteria > Bacillati > Actinomycetota > Actinomycetes > Streptosporangiales > Thermomonosporaceae > Actinomadura > Actinomadura keratinilytica. The sequence continues at coordinate 356 of NZ_BAABDO010000060.1, read as the reverse complement.
CGTGGTCGGGCGGCTGGCCCAGCGGCACGGCATCAAGGTGACGCTGCGCACCTCGCCGTTCGGCGGCATGACCGCGATCGTGCTGCTGCCGGAGGAGATCGTGGTGCACGAGGGCCAGGGCGCCTCCGCGGGCGACGCGCCGTTCGCGCTGACCCGCCGCGCCGAGGACGCGCTGGTCACCGCGGGCGTCGTGCAAGGCCACCGGGAGCGTCCGGCGCTCACGGCGGGCGGCGCCGTCGGCGCCGTCGGAGGCGCGGGCGCCTTCGGCGGCGAGCAGCTGGTGGACCGGCCGCCGGTGCTGCCCACGTCCGACAGCGCGCAGCCGCCGCGGGACGTCCCCGGGGCGGGCCGGCCGC
>NZ_BAABDO010000059.1:0-40228 GCF_039539665.1 Actinomadura keratinilytica | reverse complement strand
GACGGCCACGGGCGTCGGGGCCACGCCGCGGGGCGGCCGCTCGAGCACGCGGCGGGCCAGCCGCCGCTCCAGCGCCCGCACCTGCGGGGTGACGGTCGGCTGCGCCGGCCCCGGCAGCGCGGCCGCGGCCGTAAACGAGCCGGAGCGGTGCACGGTGAGGAAGGTCCGCAGCTCGGCGCCGCCGGCCGGCGAGTTCGTCAAGGCCCTCGGCGCGCCTGACACGGCGGCCAGGGCCCCGTGGCCGTCCCGGGCCCGGCCCGCAGCACCCGGGCCCGGGACGGCCGCCCCCCTCGCCGGCACGCGCCGCAGGCGGTGCCCCTGGACACGGCGAGGCCACGGCGGCCGGTGAGCCGCCGTGGCGTTCGGGTCGGCCCCGCCGGGGGTGGGCAGACGGCGGGGCCGACAGGCGGCGGGGTCAGCAGGTGGCGGGGGCGGCCAGGGGCAACGGGGTGGTCACCGCCTCCAGGACCTCGCTGAGCCGGTCCAGGGAGTCGGCGATCCAGGGGAGCGTCAGCGGGTCGGGGGTGGCCAGCGCCGCCAGGCGCTGCTCCTCGGTCTCCCCGTACAGCAGGCTGGACGACACCCGCATGCGCAGCGCCTGCTCGTCGTCGCCGAAGGCCACGCCCGGCAGCACGCCCACGCCGTACCGCTCCAGCAGCAGCCCGGTCAGGTCGGCGCCGGTGCGCACGCCGTGGTCGGCGGCCAGGCGCTCGCGCAGCGGCTCGAAGTCGGGGTAGACGTAGAAGGCGCCCTCGGGGGACGGGACGCGCGCCCCGGCCGCCTCGAAGCGGGCGGTGACGGCGCCGGCCACCACGGCGTGCAGGCGGCGGCTGCGGTCGACCCGCTCGACCAGCTCGGGCGGCTCGGAGAAGGCGTACGCGGCCGCGTGCTGCATGGGCGCCGGCGCGCTGGACCAGATCTCGCTGCCCACGCCCAGCAGGTCGGCGCGCAGCGTCTCGCCGATCGGGCCCTCCGGCAGCCGGGCCACCCCGATCCGCCAGCCGCCCGCCGCCAGGTGCTTGCTCAACGCCGTCGTCACCACGGTGCGCTCGGGGGCGTACGCCGCCGGGCTCGGCACCTGCCGGGACGGGTCGTGCACCAGGTCGCGGTAGATCTCGTCGGAGATGATCACCAGGTCCAGCTCGCGCGCCACCTCGCACAGCCGCCGCACGGTCTGCTCGGAGGCCAGCGTGCCGGTCGGGTTGTCCGGCAGCGTCACCACGACCCCGGCGACCCTGCGGCCCTGCCCGCGGGCCCGCACCACCGCGTCGGCCAGCAGCGCCGGGCTGGGCACCCCGCCCTCGCCCGGCGGCGTGGCGACCTGGAGCGCCCCCTCGGCGGCCAGCGTCGCCTGGGCGGCGTAGCTGACCCAGCTGGGCGTCGGTATGACGATCTCACCGCCCAGTGACATCACCAGGCCGAACAGCAGCGCCTTGCTGCCCGGCCCGCTCACCACCATCCCCGGCTCGGTGGGCAGGCCGCGCCGGCTCCAGTACCCGGCCGCGGCGGCGCGCAGGGCCGCCGACCCGGCGACCGGCCCGTAGGCGCCGCGGTCGGAGCCGGCCGCCAGCTCGCGCGCCAGCGCCGGGTGGATCGGCAGCCCGGCCTCGCCGAACCCGAGCGGCAGCACCCGCACGCCCTCGCGCCGCTTGCGCGCCATCGCCTCGTTGATGGCGAGAGTGGGGGACAGGGGCACCCGGCGGGCGCCGGAGGGTCTGGACCCGGTGGAGGAGGTCGCCTCGGTGGACTCGTTCTGGACTGGCATTCAAATGCTCCAGGGCATGCTGATGTACACGGAGAGTTACACAGGGATCCCCGCAAGTGACCCGGCCGGGCTCGACTCGATGTTTTCCCACAAAAAGCGTCATCACAAGCGAGTCTCATCGATGCAGACCATAAGATGAGCTGATGCTCGAAGTGCGCAGGCTGCGGCTGCTGGCGGAGTTCGCCCGCCGGGGCAGCATCGCCGCCACCGCCGCGGCGCTCGGCTACACCCCCTCCGCGGTCTCCCAGCAGCTGGCCGCGCTGGAGCGGGAGGCGCGGGTGGCGCTGCTGGACCGCACCGCCCGCAGCGCCGAGCTGACCGACGCCGGGCGCCGGCTGGCCGAACGGGCCGAGGAGATCCTCACCCTGGTCGAGGCCGCCGAGGCCGAGCTGTCGGCCAACGCCGACGCCCCCATGGGCCGCGTGGTCGTCACCGCCTTCCCCACCGCCGCCGTGGCGTTCGCCCCGGCGCTGGCCGGCAGCCTGGCCGACCATCCGGAGCTGACGTTCGTGCTGCGGCAGACCCGGCCGGGCGACGGCATCCGCCAGGTGCGCAGCGGCGAGGTCGACATCGCGCTGGTCGACGACTGGACCGGCAAGCTGGCCGTGCACGCCCCCGCCACGCTGAAGTTCTTCCACCTGTGCCGCGACCCGCTGGTGCTGGTCGTGCCGGCCCGGCACCCCATGGCCGACCCGGCCAAGCCCGTGGACCTGCAGGAGCTGCGCGAGGAGGCGTGGATGGCCGCGCCCACCGGCGAGCCGTCCCGCCAGGCCGTCGACCGGCTGCTGGACACCGTGGGCGGGCGGCGGCCCATCCCGTGGGAGTTCGAGGGCCTGCACACCATCCTCAGCCTGGTGGCGCGCGGCATCGGCATCGCCGCGATCCCGGCGCTGGCGCTGGCGGCCGGCGACCGGGAGGTGGCGGTGCGCCGCATCCCCGACTGCGACCTGACCCGCGACGTGTACGCGGTGACGCGGGCGGCCAGCGTGCGCCGTCCCTCGGTCGCCGTGACGCTGCGCGCCATCTACGCGGCCGCGCGGAACGTTCCACCCGTCCTGCCCGACGAACCGGACGAGGAGCTCGGATCGGCCCTGCCCGACTCGACCGCGCCCGACTCGACCGCGCCCGACTCGACCGCGCCCGACTCGACCCGGCCCGACTGAGCCCCGCCGCCGCCCGGCCCGAACCTCACCGTGACGGCACACCGCCGGAGGGAGGCGTCGGCATGGCGGCCATTCGGGGTGAAACCGTGCAATCCGGTGCGCGGCATCACGTACCGTAGGGCGGGTCGTGACCAGCCCCGCCCGCCCGGACCGAGCCGATTCGGGGACGCAGCGCCTCATGGACGCACCCTCCGCACCCTCCGCAGACCCGAGCCCCGCAGACCCGGCCTCCGCGGGCCGGGCCGGCCACCACGCCGTCGAGATGCCCCGCCTGACGACGCTGCTCCGGCACGCCCTGCCGCGCTTCGTCGAGGGCGTCATCGCGCCGGTCGCGGTGTTCTACGCCGCGTTCGCGCTGCTCGGCCTCAACGGCGGGCTGGCCGCCGCCGTCACCTGGGTCTACGGCGGGATCGCCTGGCGCTGGTGGCGCGGCCACGGCGTGTCGGCGATGCTGGTGCTGGCCGCGCTCGGCGTGACCGTCCGGGCGGCCCTGGCGGCCGCCACGCACAGCGCGGTGGTGTACTTCCTGCAGCCCACGCTCGGCACGCTCACGGTGAGCATGGCCTTCCTGGCGTCGGTGCCGCTGCGCCGCCCCCTCGCCCAGAAACTGGCCACCGACATGGTGCCGCTGCCCGAGGCGTTCCTGCGGCACGAGCGCGTCCGGCGGTTCTTCCTGCGCATCTCGCTGCTGTGGTCGCTGGTCTTCTTCGCCAACGCGCTGATCAGCCTGTGGATGCTGTTCAATGAGTCGATCGGCACGTACCTGTGGGTGCGCACCGGCCTGGTGACCGCGCTGGGCGCGGCCGCCGCGGCGGTGTCGGTGTGGGGCTTCCGGCGGTGCCTGCGGCACGTCACCGGCGAGCACGCCGCGGCCCCGGCCGGCGCCGCGCCCGCGCCGTCCGCCGCCTGAACGCCGCGCCCGCGACCCCTTCGACGGCCGCGTCACATCTCTCACACGCGGCGAACTTTCCCGTCGGGCGGAGCGTCTCTCCTTCTCGGATAGATTCCGAGTAAGCAAACATTCAAGAACAGTGGTGGTTTTCGTGGGCGACAAGGGTCGTTTGGCGTTGACGGTGGCCGGGGGCGCCGGTGCCGTGCTCGTCCTGGTCACGGGCTGCAGCGGCGACGGCGGCTCGGGGGAGCTGGCCTCCGGCAAGACGGCCGTGGCGACGATCACCCCCGCCAACGGCGCCGCCTCGGTGCGGCCGGACGGGCCCATCGAGGTCAAGGCGTCCGAGGGCACCCTGCAGAACGTCACCGTGCAGGGCAAGGGCTCGACCATCACCGGGAAGATGTCGGCCGACCGCAAGACGTGGCGGTCGGACCGCACGCTCGCCCCCGCCACCTCCTACACGGTGACCGCGCAGGTCAGCCATGACGGCAAGACCGAGACGGTGAGCAGCACGTTCACCACGCTCAAGCCGGCCAAGACGCTGTCGATCATCGATGTCACGCCCAACGTGGAGGGCGAGAAGGTCGGCGTCGGCATGCCGATCTTCGTCCGGTTCAACCGGGCGGTCACCAACCGGGCCGCCGTGGAGCGGGCGCTGCAGGTGACGCCGGAGAAGCCGGTGGCCGGCGCCTGGCGGTGGGTGGCGCCCGACCAGGTCGTCTACCGCACCGAGACGTACTGGGCCGCGCACCAGCGGGTCCGCTTCAGCGCCCAGCTGGCCGGGCTGAACCTCGGCAACGGGGTCTACGGCGCCAAGGACGTCCAGGAGACCATCCAGATCGGCGCCGCCCAGATCACCAAGGGCAACATCAACAGCCACCACATGACCGTCACGCGGGACGGCAGGAAGCTGCGCACCATCCCGTTCAGCGCGGGCAACGGCACGACCCGCGAGTACACCACCACCAGCGGCGTCCACCTGCTGATGGAGAAGGGCAACCCGGTCATCATGGAGGCGCCGGGCCGCAAGCCCGGCGACCCGGGCTACTACAAGCAGAAGGTGAACTACGCGGTCCGCTTCTCCAACAGCGGCGAGTACGTGCACTCGGCGCCCTGGTCGGTGGGCTCGCAGGGGTCGGCCAACGTCAGCCACGGCTGCCTCAACGTCAGCCCGTCCAACGCCAAGTGGTACTACGACATCATGCAGCGCGGCGACGTGATCGAGCTCACGGGCACGTCCCGCAAGGTCGAGTGGGACAACGGCTGGAGCTTCTGGCAGCTGTCGTTCGCCGAGTGGAAGAAGGGCAGCGCGCTGTCCTGAGCGCGCCGCCGCCCTATCCCGACCCTCCGGCCGCGGGCGGCCGCCGGCCCGGCGGCCGCCCGCGACCCGCGGCATCACTCCGAGCCCAAGCCTTGGTGAATACCCCGATTGGCGACAACAAGAACCTCATTTGTCGCTAATGTTCCGGTGGTAGACGGGCGGGGTCCTGGAGGTTAGAGGTGCAGCGGAGGGTTTCCGCAGGAGTTCGGGCGGGCGCGGGAGTGACGGGGGCGCTGCTGCTTTTGGCGGCCTGCTCCGGCGGCGAGGACGGCGACGGGGTCACCGTCGGCGGCAAGGGGGAGGCCGGCTCCCCGCAGGTGACGATCACCCCCGGCAACGGCAGCGGCCGGGCGCGCCCCGACCAGGGGGTGACGGTGCGGGTGACGGGCGGCGTGATCGAGCAGGTCACGCTGACCCGCAAGGGCAAGCCGGTGGAAGGGCGGCTGTCGCAGGACCGCACCAGCTGGCAGTCGCGCACCCTGCGGCCCGGCAGCCAGTACCAGGTGACGGCGGTGGCCAAGAGCCCGCAGGGCAAGAGCACCAGCGTGCAGAGCACCTTCACCACGATGAAGGCCCCGGTCGCGCTGAACGTCTCCGACGTGACGCCCATGCAGGGCGAGAAGGTCGGCGTCGGCATGCCGATCATCGTGACGTTCAACCGCGCGGTGGAGGACAGGCGCGCGGTCGAGCAGGCGCTGGAGGTCAAGTCCACCAAGCCCGCCACCGGCGCGTGGTACTGGACGGCCCCCAACCAGGTGATCTTCCGTACCAAGAACGGCACCTACTGGCAGGCCAACCAGACGGTCACCTTCCGCGCCCGGCTGGCCGGGGTCAAGGCGGGCAAGCGCACCTACGGGGTGAACGACGTGGCCCGCCGGTTCACCATCGGCGACGCGCACATCTCCAAGGTCAGCACCAAGACCAAGCGGATGGTCGCCACCAGCAACGGCCAGCGGGTCAAGAGCTGGCCGATCAGCGCCGGGAAGGGCGGCCGGGTGGTCAACGGCGTCGACACCTTCCTGACCACCAGCGGCATCCACCTGACCATGGGCAAGGAAAACCCGGCGATCATGACGTCGGAGTGGATGGGCGTCGATCCCAACGACAAGAAGAACGGCGGCTACCGGGAGGTCATCCCGTGGGCCGTGCGGATCTCCAACAGCGGCGAGTACGTCCACTCCATGGCCAGCACGGTGTGGGCGCAGGGGCGCCAGAACGTCAGCCACGGCTGCGTCAACTCCCCGCCCGCCTACGCCAAGTGGTTCTACAACTGGTCCTACCGGGGCGACATCGTGATCATCACCGGCAGTGCGCGCCGCCTGGAGTGGAACAACGGGTGGAGCTACTACCAGATGAGCTGGAACCGCTGGGTGAAGGGCAGCGCCCTCGACCGCGAGGTCACCACCGCCTGAACCATCCGCCTGGACCGACTTGCTGAACCGTCCGCCGGGGGACCGCCCCCGGGCAGCCGTCCGGTGGTCCCCCGGCGACCGGCTCCGGCCGCGGCGCATCGTTGATATGGCGACATCTCGGGAAATATTCCATTAGGAATTTCCGGGGATCGGGGGACGCCGCATGGTGCCTGGACAACGACGTGCACGGCGCCGGGCGCGGCGCGGGACACCGCGGAACGTGCGCGGCGCCGTCCGCCGGAGGCTGCGGCGCGGTCGGCGGCGGGTGCTGACGGTCGCGCACCGGGGCGTGCGGAGGGCGGCCCTGTGGACGGTGCGGCCCCTGATGCCCGGCAGGCCGACGCCGTGGGGCGCAACCCGCGTCGCGGCGGCGGAAGGACCACCGGACGGGGCGCGGCGGCCGCGCGTGCGGATCCTGCTGCAGCACGCCCACGGGACCGGCGGCACCGTCCGCACGGTGCTCAACCTGGCCGGCCACCTGGCCCGGCGGTACGACGTGGAGATCGTCAGCGTGGTCCGCCGCCGGGCCGAGCCGTTCTTCCCGATCTCCCCGGACGTGACGGTGCGGTTCGCCGAGGACCGCCGCACCCCGCCGCCCGGGCGGATCGGGCGCCTGCTGACGCGGCTGCCGAGCGTGCTGGTGCCCGTCGACGACGCCTCGTTCCGCACCGTCAGCCTGTGGACCGACCTGTGCCTGCTGCGCGCGCTGCGCGGCCCCGCGCCCGACGTGCTGGTCGGCACCCGGCCGTCGCTCAACCTGCTCGCCGCTGAGCTGGGCGGACGCGGCGTGGTCACCATCGGGCAGGACCACATGAACCTGGCCGCCTACCGGCCCGGCCTGCGCCGCCAGATCGCCCGCGCCTACCGGCGGCTCACCGCGGTGGCCGTGCTGACCGAGGCGTCGCGCACCGGCTACCGGGAGGTGCTGGCGGGCGCGCCGACCCGGGTGGTGCGCATCCCCAACGCGCTGCCGGAGCTGCCCGGCGGGCCGTCCCCGCGCACCGCCAAGGTGATCCTGGCCGCCGGCCGCCTGACCAGGCAGAAGGGGTTCGACCTGCTGCTGCGCGCCTATGCGCCGCTGGCCGCCGCGCACCCCGACTGGACGCTGCGGATCTTCGGCGCGGGACCCCGGCGCGACGCCCTGTGCGCGGCGATCGCCGAGCACGGGCTGACCGGCCGGGTGCGGCTGTGCGGCCGCACCCCGGACCTGGCCGGGGAGATGACGCGGGCCTCGGTGTACGTGCTGTCGTCGCGGTTCGAGGGCATGCCGATGGTGCTGCTGGAGGCGATGGGCAAGGGCCTGGCGGTGGTGGCGTTCGACTGCCCCACCGGCCCCGGCGAGATGATCAGCGACGGCCGCGACGGCCTGGTGGTGCCCGCCGAGGACGTGCCCGCGCTCACCGCCGCGCTGCGCAGGGTGATCGAGGACGCCGGCCTGCGCGACCGGCTCGGCGCCCGCGCCGCCGCCACCGCCCGCGGCTACGGCCTCGACCTGGTCGGCCCCCGGTGGGAGCGGCTGCTGGACGATCTGCTGGCCGCCCCGCGCGAGGCCCCCGCCGACCGTCCCGCCCGTGCCCGCCTGCGCCCGGCCGGACCCGCCCGCTTTCGGGACGCCGGGCAGCGGCCGGGGCGGCTCAGCGGCGCAGGCCGACGGCCGCGTACATCAGCGCCTGGTCCGGCGGGCGCACCGGGCCCTCCGGACGCCACTCGGAGGTGAACACCACCCCCGGCTCCAGCGGCTCCAGGCCGTCGATGAACGCCGCCACCTCCGCCCGCCCGCGCGGCACCAGCGGAGCGCCGCAGCCCGCCGCGTACAGCGCCGCGGCCTCGGCCACCGCGCCCGGCGCCGGGTCGGCGGTCAGGTGGGAGACCGCCAGCGCGCTGCCGGGCGGCATGGCGCGGCGCAGCCCGGCGGCCAGCTCGTGCGGGCGGTCGTCGGCGGTGAGATGGTGCAGCACGCTGGTCAGCAGCACCCCGACCGGGCGCGTCCAGTCCAGCGGCGCGGAGACCGTCACCGCCTCCAGCAGCGCGTCGCGGTCGCGCAGGTCGGCGCCCACCACGCTGACGTTGCCGTCGTCGGCCAGCAGTGCCCGGGCGTGCGACAGCACGATCGGGTCGTGGTCGACGTACACCACCCGCGCGCCGGGCGCGTGGCGCTGGGCGATCTGGTGGACGTTCTCGCGGGTCGGCAGGCCGCAGCCGATGTCGAGGAACTGGGCGACGCCGTGCTCGGCCAGCGCGCGCACGACCCGTCCGACGAACGCCCGGTTCTCCCGGGCGGCCGTGCGGGCGTGCGGCTGGACGCGCAGCAGCCGTTCGGCCAGGTCTCGGTCGGCGGCGTAGTTGTCCTTGCCGCCCAGCAGCAGGTCGTAGAACCGCGCCAGGTTCGCCTCGCCCGCCGTCGCCCACGGCCTGGACGGTGCGGACGCGGGCGCCGGCGGCGCCGCGATGATCATCTCCGGCTCGCTCATCGCCGTTCCGCCGGTCGGTCGTGGCACCCGGCCGGCCCGCGCGACGCCGCTCCGCGGTGGTTTCCGGATCCGCCGTGGTACGTGGCCCCGTCGTGAAACGTGGACCCGTCGTCGAACATGGTCACCTCACCCTCGGCTCGACAGCCGACCCCCGTCGGCAGCGGGCGGCCCACCGTGTCGCCGGCGGCGACCGGGCGGGACGGGTCCGGCGGAACGTGGGGAGCGCTCCCCGTCCCAGGGCCGCATACCGATCATCCCCTGACTGGCCCGAGAAAACCGACCTTCCACGGCCTATTGACAGGTGACCGAATCCGGCCGGGGCGCCGGCGCCGCCGCCCGGGCGCCGGGCGCGGGCAGCGCGGTGCATCGACGCGCGCGGACGGGGAACCGGGGGAGGACCCGGACCGAACGCCGAAAGGGGGCGCCGTGCCCGACATCGACGACGTGACGCGGTCGGCCCTGCCGATCGAGGAGGAGGCGGACCTCGACCCGGTGCTGGACCGGATCGGCGACGCGCGCTGCGTGCTGCTCGGCGAGGCCAGCCACGGCACCCACGAGTACCACGCCTGGCGGGCGGCGCTCACCCGGCGGCTGATCGCCGAACGGGCGTTCTCGTTCGTCGCGGTCGACGGCGACTGGCCCGACTGCCGGCGCGTCCACCGCAGCGTGACCGGGGCGCCCGGCGCCGACGGCGACCCCCGCGCGGCGCTGGACGCGCTGCGCCGCTGGCCCGCCTGGACGTGGGCCAACCACGAGACGGTCGCGTTCTGCCGCTGGCTGCGCGGGCACAACGCCGCCCTGCCGCCCGAGCGGCGCGTCGGCTTCTACGGGCTGGACGTCTACAGCCTGCGGGACTCGCTGCGCGCCGTCATGGTGCATCTGGCCGAGCACCGGCCCGAGCACCTGGCGGCCGCGCGCGAGGCGTACCGGTGCTTCGAGCCGTACGGCGACGACCCGCGCGGCTACGCCCGGCTGGTGCCCGAGGACTGCGCGGAGGAGGTGCTCGCCCTGCTCACCCGGCTGCGGCGGGCGGCCGGCGGGCGCGCCGCCCCGGCCGACGAGTCGGCCGCCGACCTGGCCGAGCGGTTCGACGCCCGGCTGAACGCCGAGGCCGCCGCGGGCGCCGAACGCTACTACCGCGCCATGATCGGCGGCGGGGAGCGGTCGTGGAACGCGCGCGACACCCACATGGCCGACACCCTGGAGCGGCTGCTGGAGTTCCACGGCCCGCGCTCGCGCGCCGTGGTGTGGGCGCACAACACCCACGTCGGCGACGCCCGCGGCACCGACATGGGCCGCGCGGGCCTGGTCAACCTCGGCCGGCTCGTCCGCGGCCGGCACGGCGCCGCGGACACGGTGCTGGTCGGGTTCGCGGGCGGGTACGGCGAGGTGGTCGCCGGGCCGCGGTGGGGCGCGCCGATGGAGCTGATGCGGGTGCCGCCGCCGCGCTCGGACTCGGTGGAGGCGCTGCTGTCCTGCGCCGGCCTGCACCGCGCCCTGTTCGTGTTCCCCGCCGCGCCCGGCGCCCGGTGGCTGACCGCCACCCGCGTCCAGCGCGCCATCGGCGCGGTGTACGACCCCGACCACGAGCTGGACAACTACGTGCCGACCCGGCTCGGCGAGCGGTACGACGTGCTGTGCTGGTTCGCCCGCACCTCCGCGCTGGACCCGCTGCACCTGGAGGCGTCCCCGCGCGGCGGGCCGGAGACCCTGGCGACCGGCGTGTGACGCGGCGCCCGCCCCGCGCCGCCGGCGCCCCGGCCCGGACGGGGCGGCCGTTTTGCCGGTCCGTCTCCGGGCAGGGGCCGGGAATCGTCCGTTTTGACCGACGAAAGGGAACGTCATGACCGGCGACATGTTCGGGCACGAGGCGTTCGGTCGCGACCCGTTCGAGGACTTCTTCGCCCGCTTCTTCGGTCCCGGGTACAGCCGCAGGCCGATGCACCGCATCGACATCGGGCGGCTGATGAGCGAGGAGGCGCGGGAGGCGGTGCGGGACGCGGTGGCCAAGGCCGCCGAATGGGGCAGCCGGGACCTGGACACCGACCACCTGCTGTGGGCGCTGACCCGGCAGGACGCCACACGCCGGCTGCTGGAGCGCGCCGGGACCGAACCGGACGCCATCGCCCGCGAGGTCGAGTCCGAGGTGTCGCGCGGCCGGCCCGGCGACACCCCGCCCGTGCTGACGCCCGCGGCCAAGCGCGCGCTGCTGGACGCCCACCAGATCTCCCGGGCCCTGGGCGCCTCCTACATCAGCCCCGAGCACCTGCTGTACGCGCTGCCGTTGAACCCCGAGTCGCCCGCAGGACGCATCCTGGCCAAAGTGCGGCTGACACCCGAGACGCTGCAGGAGGCGGGCTCAGAGGGCGCCCAGGGCGGGCAGGCCCCGCCCCCGCCGACCGGCACGCCGACGTTGGACGAGTTCGGCCGGGACCTGACCGCGCTGGCGCGGGAAGGGGCCATCGACCCGGTGGTGGGCCGCGACGAGCAGATCGAGCAGACGATCGAGGTGCTGTCGCGCCGCACCAAGAACAACCCGGTGCTGATCGGCGACCCCGGCGTCGGCAAGACCGCGATCGTGGAGGGCATCGCCCAGCGCGTCGCCGACGGCGAGGTGCCCGAGACGCTGCGCGCCACCCGGGTCGTCCAGCTCGACCTGGCGGGCGTGGTGGCCGGCACCCGCTACCGGGGCGACTTCGAGGAGCGCCTCAAGAAGATCATCGATGAGATCCGCGAGCACTCGGCCGACCTGATCGTGTTCATCGACGAGATGCACACCGTGGTCGGCGCGGGCGGCGCGGAGGGCGCGCTGACCGCCGCGAACATGCTCAAGCCCGCGCTGGCCCGCGGCGAGCTGCACATCATCGGCGCGACCACGATCGACGAGTACCGCAAGGACGTGGAGAAGGACGCGGCGCTGGAGCGGCGGTTCCAGCCGATCCTGGTGCCCGAGCCGTCCGTCGAGGACACCATCGAGATCCTGCGCGGCCTGCGCGACCGCTACGAGGCCCACCACCAGGTGCGGTTCACCGACGAGGCGCTGGTGGCCGCCGCCCGGCTGGCCGACCGCTACATCACCGACCGGTTCCTGCCCGACAAGGCGATCGACCTGGTGGACCAGGCGGGCGCGCGGGTGCGGCTGCGGGTGCGCACCCCGGCCGCCGACGTGCGGCAGCTGGAGCAGGAGCTGGAGCGCCGCCGCCGGGAGAAGGACCACGCGGTCGCCGCCGAGCAGTACGAGCGGGCCTCGGTGCTGCGCGACGAGATCGCCGACCTGGAGCGGCGGGTGCGCCGGGCGCAGCAGCGCGGCACCGACCCGCACGCCGTCCCCGAGGTCACCGAGGTCGACATCGCCGAGATCGTCTCGCGCACCACCGGCGTCCCGGTCGCCCGGCTCACCGAGGAGGAGCGGGAGCGGCTGCTGCGGCTGGAGGAGCAGCTGCGCCGGCGCGTCATCGGGCAGGACGACGCGGTCGCGGCCGTCGCCGAGGCGGTGCGGCGCTCGCGCTCGGGCCTGGCCGATCCGAACCGGCCGATCGGCAGCTTCCTGTTCCTCGGCCCGACCGGGGTGGGCAAGACCGAGCTGGCCCGCGCGCTGGCCGAGGCGCTGTTCGGCGCCGCCGACCGGATGATCCGCTTCGACATGAGCGAGTTCCAGGAGCGGCACACCGTCAGCCGCCTGACCGGCGCCCCGCCCGGCTACGTCGGCTACGAGGAGGCCGGGCAGCTCACCGACGCGGTGCGGCGCACCCCGTACGCGGTGGTCCTGCTCGACGAGATCGAAAAGGCCCACCAGGACGTGTTCAACGTGCTGCTGCAGGTCTTGGACGACGGACGGCTGACCGATGCGCAGGGCCGCACCGTCGACTTCAGGAACACCATCGTGATCATGACGAGCAACCTCGGCTCGGAGCTGGTCGCCGGGGGCGCCGGGGGCGTGGGCTTCACCGCCGGGTCCGGCGCCGTGGACGCCCCGCTGCGCGAGCGGGTGATGCGGCGGCTGCGCGAGTCGCTGCGGCCGGAGTTCCTCAACCGCATCGACGAGATCATCGTGTTCCGCCGGCTCGGCGCCGAGCAGCTGCGGCAGATCACCGACCTGCTGCTGGAGGAGACCCGGCGCCGCCTGCACGCCCAGGACGTCACCGCCGAGTTCACCCCCGAGGCGGTGGACTGGCTGGCCGAGCGCGGCTGCGAACCGGAGTTCGGCGCCCGCCCGCTGCGCCGCACCATCCAGCGCGAGGTGGACAACCCGCTGTCGGCCATGCTGCTGGACGGGCGGCTGCATTCCGGGCAGCGCGTGCGGGTCCGAGTGGCGGACGGCCGGCTGGCCTTCGACACCGAGGTCCCGCAGACCGCGGGCGTCTGAGCCGGGCCGCCGGTCAGCCGCGGACGGGGTCGCCGGACCCCAGGGCCGGGCCGTGGTCGAACCGGAACCGGGGCCCGGGCAGGCCGCCGCGCCTGCGTTCGGCGAGCACCTGGCTCCTGCGCTCCGCGCCGAGGAGGCCGGCCACCTCGTCCCGGAGCCGGGGCAGCATCGCGTACAGCACGTCGCCGGGGCAGGCGGTGGCGTTGTAGTCGCGGTGACCGACGATCGCGGTGTAGGGGTTCAGGCCGTACACCGCGCACAGCCACGCGCACGTCTCGACCAGCCGCACCCACAGCGCGGGTGTCGGCTGCACTGTCATGTACAGGCCCTCGTTCTCGATGCCGATCGTGTGGTCGTTGTGGCTCGCGGTGTGCGCGCCGACGACGTGGTCTCCCGCCTGGATGGCGGCGAGGCTGCGGTTGCGTCCCTCCATGAGGTGGCCGCCGCGGCTGATGGTGAGCTGCTGTCCGGTGTCGTCCCAGCCGTTGGTGTCCATGTGGTGGTTCTGGATCGCCCGTGACAGCGCGAACGCGGCGGCCAGCGAGTAGTCGGTGGTGTTGGCCGAGGCGGTGTGGTGCACGACGATGTGGTCGGGGGCGCGGTCCAGCACGGTCGCGGCGCGGCGCGGGGCGCGGGCGCCCCATTCGGCGCGGGTGTGGACGCGGGGGGCGGCGAGGGCGTCCTGCGGCAGCAGGGGCGCGGCGCCGAGCAGGGCGCCGCCGGCCACCGTGGCGGCTCCCCTGAGCATGGTGCGGCGGTCCAGGCGGATGACTTCGGACATGAGCGGGGGCTCCTCGCGAGTCGATCGGCCGGTCGAAGATGACCTTGCGGGGACGGTAACCCAGAAACCCGTCGGCCAGAAGGGGCCCGAGAGGCGCCTGTGAAAGCGTCGCCGCGCGGCCGGGACGAGCGTTCGCGCAAATGCGGGTTTGCCCATACGCCGCGCGGGACGCGGTCGCCGTGCTCTCGACCGGAGCGTGACTCCGCGTCCGCCGGGACGCCGCTCGCCCTGACCTCGGTAAAAGTTGCGATCACCGCGGCCTCGGCGGCGATGCGAGGGGCGCGCCCCCGGCGGCGGCCGGGCTCGTGGAGCGGCCACATGCGGACGCCCGCAGGCCGGAACCGGCACGCGTGCGCGCCCGTCGGCCGCGATGTGGCGCAAGGCGGACGCGATCGGAACGAGACGTGCGCGCGACCTGCGGCACCGATCCTGTGGGACGGCGGTCACCGGAAAGTGGAGGCGGCAGTGTCCGTGCGAGGTGCGGGGCGTCTCGCGGTGCTGGGCGTCCTCGTCCTGCTCGCCCTGTCGGCGTGCGGCGGGGGCGGCGGGCGCGCGCTGCCCGGGGCGTGGCTCGACATCGCGGTGATGCCGGACGGCGGTGCGCAGGTCGATCTGCGCGCCGCCGGGCGGCTGCGGTCGGACGCCGAGGTGCGCGACCTGGCCGAGGCGGCCGCGCGGGAGCTGTTCCCCGGTGCCGCCGTCCGGGCGCGCACCGTGACCAGCCGCGGGTACCCGTTCGCCAGGGCGGAGGTGACCGGCGCCTACCGGCCGGGCCGCAGGGTGCCCCTGCGGCTGGACACCGCGCGGGCGTGGCGGCGGCTGGCCGGCCGGGGGTTCGACGAGGGCGGGGTGCGGTTGTGGCTGCCGTCCGTCCCGGCGACGGTGCGGCCGCGGCCGCCGGGAGGGGCCTCGGGCGTGCCGGAGTGGGCGGTCGGGCGGGGACGGCCCGCCCCGGTGGTGCGGGTCGAGATGCGCCCGCGGCCGGTGCGCTGGTTCGGTGCGGCGGTGCTGCTGGCGCTGGTCGTGGCGGGGATCGCGGTGTCGGCGGCGGCGCACGACCGGCCCGTCGCCGCGCCCGCCGCCGGGGTCTCGATCGTCTGCGCGGTCGTCACGGTGTCCGCGGCGGCGGGCCGGCAGGGCGACAACCTGGGCGTCGCCGGGGTGCTCGGCGGGCGCGTCCTCGCCGTCGCCTCGAGCGCGCCCCTGGCGGGGCTGCCGCTCGGGCTGGTGGCGGCGGCGCTGTTCGTGCGGGCGCTGCGGCTGCTGCTGCTCGTGCCCACCGCCGGGGCACCGTGCATCGCTAGACGACCAGGTCGAGGAGGAGCACGAACACCAGGCCGGTGACCGACAGCACCGTCTCCATCAGCGACCAGGTCTTGACGTTCTGCCCGACGCTCAGCCCGAAGTACTCCTTGACCAGCCAGAAACCGGCGTCGTTGACGTGCGAGAAGAACACCGACCCGGCGCCGATCGCCAGCACCAGCAGCGAGGTCTCGCCGCTGCTCAGCGTGGTGACCAGCGGTGCCATGATGCCCGCCGCGGTGACGGTGGCGACGGTGGCCGACCCGGTGGCCAGGCGGATCAGCACCGCGACCACCCAGGCCAGCAGCAGCACCGACAGGCCGCTGTCGGCCACCCAGTCGGCGACCAGCTTGCCGATGCCGGTGTCGATGAGGGTCTGCTTGAAGCCGCCGCCGGCGGCCACGATCAGCAGGATGCCCGCGATCGGCGGCAGCGACTTCTCCAGCACCCCCGACACCTCGCGCGGGCTCATGCCCGCGCCGCGGCCGAAGGTGAACATCGCCACGACCACCGCGATCAGCAGCGCCACCAGGGGGGTGCCGAGGTTGTCCAGGACGGTGCGCAGGTGGTCGCCCTCGTCGAGGAAGATGTCGGCCAGCGCCTTGCCCATCATCAGCACGACCGGCAGCAGCACCGTGGCCAGGGTGACGCCGAACGAGGGGCGGCGGGCGGCCCCGGCGGAGTCCGCCTCGGCGCCCGACTCGTAGAGGGCGGGGGCCGGCACGTCGACCCAGCGGGCGGCGTACCGGGCGAACAGCGGCCCGGACACCGCGATCGTCGGCAGGGCGACGAGCACGCCCAGCGCCAGCGTGACGCCCAGGTCCGCCTTGAGCGCGTCGATGGCCACCAGCGGACCGGGGTGCGGGGGCACCAGGCCGTGCATGGCCGACAGCCCGGCCAGCGCCGGGATGCCCACCCGCACCAGCGACAGCCCGGACCGGCGCGCCACCAGGAAGATCACCGGCATCAGCAGCACGAGCCCGATCTCGAAGAACATGGGCAGTCCGATCAGCGCCCCGACCAGCGCCATCGCCCACGGCAGCGCGCGCGGCCCGGCGCGGCCGACGATGGTGTCGACGATCTGGTCGGCGCCGCCGCTGTCGGCCAGCAGCTTGCCGAACATGGCGCCCAGCGCGATCAGCGCGCCGACGCCCGCCGCCGTGCTGCCGAACCCCTCGCCGAACCCGCTGACCGCGTCGGCCATCGGCAGCCCGGCGACCCCGCCGACCAGCAGCGAGCCGAGGGTGAGGCTGAGGAACGGGTGCACCTTCAGCCAGGTGATCAGTGCGACGATCAGCGCGATCCCGGCGAGCGCGGCCAGCACGAGCCGGCCGCCGCCGGCGATGGGCTCCTCGGGCGGGGCGAGGGCCAGCGCGGTGAGGGCGGAGCCTGTCATCAGGAACCTCCGGGGTGGACTCCCGCCTTCCGGGCGGGGGGAGGGAATCGGGATGGGGCCCTTGGATCAGGGCCTTCGAGCGAAGCCCTGGGGCAGGGGCTTCGGTTCAGACCTCGCGCGGCGGCGCCGCCGCGGCGTCGGGCGCCGCGTCCAGGTAGGCGTCGACGAGCGCCTCGACGGGGGCGTCGAGGTCGAGGACGATCCCGCGCTCGTCCGGGCCGAGCGGCTCCAGCGTGTCGAACTGGGAGTCGACCAGGGAGGCGGGCATGAAGTGGCCGGGACGCTCGGCGACCCGCCGCCGCACGACCTCGCGGTCGCCGTGCAGGTGCACGAACGCCACCTGCGGAGCCTTGGCCCGCAGCACGTCGCGGTACGCGCGCCGCAGCGCCGAGCAGGTCACCACGCCGCCGCCCGCCGCATGCCCGGCCAGCCACACGCCGATCGCGCGCAGCCAGGGCATCCGGTCGGCGTCGTCCAGCGGGATGCTGGCCGACATCTTGGCGATGTTGCCGGGCGGATGGAAGTCGTCGGCGTCGGCGAACGGCACCTCCAGCCGCCGGGCGAGCGCGGCGCCGAAGGTCGTCTTTCCGGACCCCGCGACGCCCATGACGACGAGCAGCGGGGCGGCGGAGCCGCGGGCTGTGTCCATGACATCGACCTCTCGGATGACGTTTGCCAGAGTGTGACACGATTCATCAGCCGTTAACAACACCTGACCTGTATAAGTCTGATTTTTTACCCCGACTCCCTGGATACGGCGGCTTACGTGTGATGATTGGTGGCCATGGGGGGCAATGACCAAGCCGGACTGCACGGCAGCGTCCTGGACCAGCTGGGCCTGCTGATCACCTCGGAGGAGCTGGCACCGGGCCGGGTGCTGCGGATCGAGGAGCTGGAGGCCCGGTTCGGGGTGTCCCGGTCGGTGATCCGCGAGGCGATCCGGGTGCTGGAGTCCATGGGCATGGTCAGCAGCCGCCGCCGCGTCGGCGTCACCGTCGCCCCGCGCTCGGCCTGGAACCTGTTCGACCCGCGCATCATCGGCTGGCGGCTGGACGGCGACGGCCGCGACGAGCAGCTGCGGTCGCTGAGCGAGCTGCGCCGCGGGGTCGAGCCGGTGGCCGCCGCGCTGGCCGCCCGCCGCGCCGCCCCCGCCCAGTGCGGCACGCTGACCGGCGCGGTCATGCAGATGGCGGTGCACGCCAAGTCCGGCGACCTGGACGCCTACCTGGAGGCCGACATCCTGTTCCACCGCACGCTGCTGGAGGCGTCCGGCAACGAGATGCTGGGCGCGCTCGGCGACGTGGTGGCCTCCGTGCTGGCGGGCCGGCACCACCACCACCTGTTCCCCGCCCGGCCCGAGCCCGCGGCGATCCGCTGGCACGCCGAGGTGGCGCAGGCGGTGCAGGCGGGGGACCCCGAGGCCGCCGAACGGGCCATGCGCGACATCGTCGAGGAGGCGACCCGCGCCATGCTCGGCGAGCCCGTCCGCGAGGCCCCCGACGCCTCCTAGGGCGCGACGGCCCTCCCGGTCCGGGGATTCCGCAATCGGCCATCCGGCGAAGGCGCGGGCGGGGGAGTATTGGGCGCGACGGCGTCCGCGGACCCGCGGCGGCCCGACCCCCCGGAGGTGTGCGACGTGAACGACGTGACCGGCGCCAAGTCCCTCATGCCGACCCGCAAGTGGTGGGCGGCGCTGATCACGGCCCTCACCGCGGTCGTGATCAACTGGATCCAGGCGGGCGCGTTCAGCAAGGAGATCCTCATCGCCCTGATCGGCGTGGTGTCGCAGGCCGCGGTGGCGTACCTGGTGCCGAACGAGAACACGCCCGGCGGCGTCCCGCTCAAGCGCTGACCCGCGCCTGCGCGGCGGACGGCGGCCGGGGCGGCCCGCCGGTGACCGGCATCCGGCCGAAGGCACGTTCGGACAAGATCCGATCACGAAGCGTAGCGGAACGTGTCGTCCTGTCGGTGCGCCTGGCTACGATCGCCAGCGACGCCGACGCCTCGCCGTGGAGGCACCATGACACAGACCCGCAGCGGGCCCCGGTTCGACGACGCCCGGCGGCACGTCCCGCAGGACGTCCCGGCGGAACCGGAGGAGGCCGCCGCACCGGGCCGGGCGCCCGAGCCGACCCTGCACGACCCGTGCACCGAGCGCGAACAGGCGGGGCGGCGGCTGCCGCGCGGGGACGACGCGCCGGAACTGGACGTCTTCCTCACCGGCCAGGTCTTCATGGACATGATCTTCACGGGGCTGCCGGGCCTGCCGCCGCCCGGCACCGAGCTGGTCACCGACGGCCTCGGCTCGGCCCCCGGCGGCGTGGCCAACATCGCCGTCGCCATGAGCCGCCTGGGCCTGCGCGTCGGGCTGGCCGCGCCGTTCGGCGACGACCTGTTCGGGGCGTACCTGTGGCGCACGCTGTCCGAGCAGGAGGGCGTCGACCTGCGCCGCTCCCGGATGATCCCCGGCTGGCCGTCCCCGGTGACGGTGTCGCTGGCCTACGACTCCGACCGCAGCATGGTCACCTACGCCAAGCCCCTGCCGCTGCCGCCGGACGAGCTGGTCGCGGTGCCGCCGCAGGCCAAGACGTGCTTCGTCGACATCGGTCGGCCGGTGCCCGAATGGGTGACGGCGATGCGCCGCGCCGGCGCCCGCGTGTTCGCCGACCTGGGCTGGGACGCCACCGGGGCGTGGTCCGCCGAGGTGCTCGACCGGCTCCGGTACGTCGACGTGTTCCTGCCCAACGCCGTGGAGGCCATGGCCTACACCCGCACCGGCTCCCCGGAGGAGGCCGCGCGGGCGCTGGCGGAGCGGGTCGCGGTGGTGGTCGTCAAACGCGGCGGCGACGGCGCCCTGGCGATCGACTCGGCCACGGGGGAGCGCGCCGAGACCCGGGCGCTGCCGGTGGAGGCGCTGGACGCCACCGGCGCCGGCGACGTGTTCGCCGCCGGGTTCGTGTTCGGCACGCTGGCGGGCCTGCCGCTGGACGAGCGGCTGCGGTTCGCCAACCTGTGCGCCGGGCTGTCGGTGCGGCACCGCAGCGGGTCGCTCGGCGCGCCGTGCTGGGGCGAGATCGCCGCGTTCGGCGAGTCCGGCGAGGTCCCCGAGGAGATCCTGGCGGACTACGCCTTCGTCGTGCCGTTCATCCCCGCCTCGGCCGACGACGCCGTCGTCCGCGCCGAGCCCACCCTGCGCTCCCACTCGGGGGGACGGCCCCTCGCGGTCCCCTCCCCGACGGCGACGAGGGCGGCGACGGCGACGAGGGCGGCGACGACGACGAGGGCGACGAGGGCGGCGACGACGACGGCGACGACACGAGCGGAGACACGATGACCACGAGCATCGCGGTGATCGGGGCCGGCAGCGGCTACATGCCCGGCGTCATCCGGGGGCTGCTGCACCGCGCCGCCGACCTGGCCGGGGCGCGGTTGCGCTTCCACGACGTGGACGCCGACCACCTGGACGTCATGACCCGGCTGGCCCGGAGCATGTTCGCCGCCCGCGGGGCCGACTTCACCGTCACCGCGCACACCGACCTGAAGTCCGCGCTGGACGGGGTGGACTTCGTGTTCACCACCTTCCGGCCGGGCGGGCTGCGCGGCCGCCACCTGGACGAGTCGATCCCGCTCAGACACGGCGTCGTCGGGCAGGAGACGGTCGGCCCGGGCGGGTTCTTCATGGCCTGCCGGTCCGTCCCGGTGCTGCTGGACATCGCCGCCGTGCTCGCCGAGGCCGCCCCGGACGCGTGGATCATCAACTACACCAACCCCACCAACGTCGTCACCGACGCGGTCTCCCGCCACACCGGCGCGAAGATCCTCGGGCTGTGCGACCAGTGGGTGGGCGACACCGAGACCTGGGCCGACCTGCTCGGCCTGCCCGTCGCGGGCCTGGAGATCGACTGGATCGGCACCAACCACGGCACCTGGGCCGAGCGGGTCCGGCTGAACGGCGAGCCGGTCGACATCGCGCCGCTGCTGGAGGCCGTGGAGCCGCACGGCGACGCCACCCCGCACCGCGACCCGGTCCGCATGGCCGAACTCGGCAAGGCCCTCGGCCTGCTGGTCAACTCCTACGCCAAGTACTACTTCTTCCACGACGAGGTCGTCGCGCAGCTGCGGGCGAAGGGCACCACCCGCGCCGAGGACATCATGGCGATGCTGCCCGCCTACTACGCGCAGGTGGCGGCGGAGGCCGACAAGCCCGACCCGGATCCCAGCCGCGAGCGCGGCGGCGGCGAGCACGGCGAGTTCGCGGTGGACGTGATCTGCGCGATCGCCCGCGACGAGCAGCGCCGGTTCATCGTCAACACCCGCAACCGGGGCGCGATCGCCTCCCTGGAGCCCGACGCGATCGTCGAGGTCCCGGCGGTGGTGGGCCGCCAGGGCGCGGTGCCGCTGGTGATGGGGGAGCTGCCGCGCCAGGTCCGCGGCCTCACCCAGGCCGTCCACGAGTACGAGCGGCTGGCCGCCGACGCCGCCGTCACCGGCGACCGGCGCACCGCCCTGCGCGCGCTGCTGGCCCACCCGTTCGTCTCCAGCCTGCGGGTCGCCGAGCGGATCCTCGACGAGGGCCTGGCCGCGCACCGCGCCCACCTCCCCCAGTTCGCGCAGGACCGCTGACCCGCTCCCCGGCCGTCGCGCCGGGGAGCGCGTCACTTGCCGACGAGGGTGTGGGAGAAGGAGTAGCGCGTGGCCCGGTACACGTGGTCGCCGTACTCGACGGCGCGGCCGTTGTCGTCGTAGGCGACGCGGGTCATGGTCAGCAGCGGGGCGCCGCGCCGCTCGTCGAGCAGGCGGGCCTCCGCGGCGGTGGCGGCGCGGGCGCCGATCGTCTGGTGGGCGATGCGCAGGTTGACCCCGGCGGCGCGCAGCGTCTCGTAGAGGCCGTGCCGCTCCAGGTGGTCGGCGGCGACGTCGAGCACGTCGAGCGGCAGGTGGTTGGTCATCACGGCGAGCGGGTCGCCGCCGGTCAGCCGCAGCCGCCGCAGCAGCAGGACCTTGGTCTCGGCGGTGAGGCCGAGCTGCTCGGCGACCTCCGGCGGGGCGGGCACGGGGCCGAACTCCAGCACCCGCGTGGACGGCTGCTCGCCCGCCGCGGCCAGGTCGTCGTACAGGCTGGACAGCTCGATGGGGCGCCGCACCCGCGGCTGGACGACCTGCGTGCCGACGCCGCGCCGGCGCACCAGCAGCCCCTTGTCGACCAGGTGCTGGATCGCCTGGCGCACCGTGGGCCGCGACAGCCGGCAGCGCGCCGCCAGCTCCATCTCGTTCTCCAGGCGGGCGCCCGGGGGGAGCGCGCCGCTGCGGATCGCCTCCTCCAGCTGCTGGGCGAGCTGGAAGTACAGCGGGACGGGGCTGGTGCGGTCCACGGAGACCGGATGGCGGTATGCGCGCTCGTCGGGCACGGGCGGGGCTCCCTCGGTCGAAACGGCCGGTCAGGACGGCCGGTGAGAACGGCGGGACGAGGATAGACGAGTCGTGTTACGACGACGTCAGAGAGTTCTCAAGGCAGGAAGACCTAACGTCATTGAGTCAGAATGTCAGGACATTCTCTTGACAGTATATGGATCGTTCCATGAGGCTTGACCATGCCCAGCCGGCGGCGCGCCGTCCCGCACGGCGCGCGGCCCGGGGCGCCCTCGGCGGGGCCGCGCGGCGGCGCGGCCGGACATCGGGAGGTCGGTATGAGGGTCGGGCTGGCCGGAGCGGGGCGCATCGGCGCCGGGCACGCCGAGACGCTGCGCGCCCTGCCGTCCGTCGACGCGGTCGTGGTGGCCGACGCCGACGCGGCGCGGGCGCGGGCGGTCGCCGCCAAGACCGGGGCGCAGGCGGCGCCCTCGGTGGACGCGCTGTTCGCCTCCGGACTGGACGCGCTGGTCGTCGCCGCGGTGACCGGCGCGCACGCCGAACTGGTCGTCCGCGCGGTGGGGGCCGGGCTGCCGGTGTTCTGCGAAAAGCCCCTCGCCCCCGACATCGACGGCACGCTGCGGCTGATGGACGCCGTCCGCGGCTCGGGCGTCCCGGTGCAGGTCGGGTTCCAGCGGCGCTTCGACGCCGGGCACGTGGCGGCGCGCGAGGCGGTGCGGTCCGGGCGGCTCGGCTGGGTGCACACCGTCCGCTCGTGCACCCTGGACCCGGTGCCGCCGCCCGCCGCCTACATCCGCGGCTCGGGCGGCCTGTTCCGCGACTGCTCGGTGCACGACTTCGACGCCGTCCGCTTCGTCACCGGGCGCGAGGTGGCGAGCGTCTGCGCCGCCGGCGCCAACCGGGGCGCGGACTTCTTCGCCGAGGCCGGCGACGTCGACACCGCCGCCGCGCTGCTCACCCTCGACGACGGCACCCTGGCCCACGTGTCGGCCACCCGCTACAACGCGGCGGGCTACGACGTGCGGCTGGAGGTGTTCGGCTCGGCCGGCAGCGTCGTCGCCGGGCTGGACGACCGCACGCCGCTGGCCCCCGCCGGCGGCGACGGCGCGGGCCTGCGCCCGGCCGGGCCCCCGCACACCCACTTCCTCGACCGGTTCGCCGACGCGTACGCCGCCGAACTCGGCGCGTTCGTCGACCTGGCGGCCGGGCGCATCGACAACCCCTGTCCCCCCGAGGAGAGTCTGGAGGCGCTCTACGTGGCCGAGGCGTGCGAGCTGGCGCGGCGCGAGCACCGCGCCGTGGCGATCGAGGAGGTGCGCAGATGATCGGCGCCGAGCGGATCGCGGGCGCCCCGATCTCCTGGGGCGTGTGCGAGGTGCCGGGCTGGGGCCACCAGATGGCGCCCGCCCGGGTCCTGGCGGAGATGCGCGACCTCGGGCTGGCGGCCACCGAGTTCGGCCCCGACGGCTTCCTGCCCGCCGACCCCGCCGAACGCGCAGGCCTGCTGCAGGCCCACGGGCTGCGGCCGGTCGGCGGGTTCGTCCCCCTTGTCCTGCACGACCCCGCGCGCGACCCGCTGCCCGGGCTGTCGCGGGTGCTGGACGGCTTCGGCGGGCCCGGCGCCACCGTCGTGCTCGCCGCGGCCACCGGGCTGGACGGCTACGACCGGCGCCCCGTCCTCGACGCCGCCGCCTGGCGCACCCTGCTCGGCAACCTCGGCCGCGCCGCCGCGCACGCCGCCGAACGCGGCCACCGCGCCGCCCTGCACCCGCACGTCGGCACCGTCGTCGAACGCGGCGAGGAGGTGGACCGCGTGCTCGACGGCACCGACGTGCCGCTGTGCCTGGACACCGGGCACCTGCTCATCGGCGGCACCGACCCCCTCGACCTGGCCCGCGCCGCCGCCGGCCGCGTCGCCCACGTGCACCTCAAGGACGTCGACGCCGAACTGGCCGGGCGCGTGCGCGACGGGCGGATCTCCTACACCGACGCCGTCCGCGCCGGCGTCTACCGGCCGCTGGGGCGGGGCGACGTCGACGTGCCCGGCATCGTCGGCGCGCTGGAGTCGTCCGGCTACCGCGGCTGGTACGTGCTGGAGCAGGACACCGTCCTGACCGCCGAGCCGCCGCCCGGCGCCGGGCCGCGCGACGACGTCGCCGCGAGCATCGCCTTCCTGCGGGGAGGCACGCCGTGACCCACGACCTGATCACCATGGGCCGCGTCAGCGTGGACGTCTACCCGCAGCAGGTCGGCGTCCCGCTGGAGGACGTCGAGACGTTCGGCAAATACCTGGGCGGCAGCCCCACCAACGTCGCCGTCGCCGCCGCCCGGCACGGCCGCCGCACCGCGGTCATCACCCGCACCGGCGACGACCCGTTCGGCCGCTTCATCCGCCGCGCGCTGCGCGGCTACGGCGTGGACGACCGCTTCGTGGCGTCCGTCCCGGACCTGCCCACCCCGCTGGCGTTCTGCGAGATCTTCCCGCCGGACGACTTCCCGCTGTACTTCTACCGCCGGCCCAAGGCCCCCGACATGCAGATCGAGCCCGGCGAACTGGACTTGGACGCCATCCGCGCCGCCGCCGTCTTCTGGGCCACCGCGACCGGGCTGTCCGAGGAGCCCAGCCGCGCGGCGACCGTCACCGCGCTCGCCGCGCACCCCGGCACCACCGTGCTGGACCTGGACTACCGGCCCATGTTCTGGGACTCGCCCGACCGGGCCCGCCGCGAGATCGGCCGGGCGCTGCCGCACGTCACCGTCGCCGTCGGCAACCTGGAGGAGTGCCGCGTCGCCGTGGGGGAGGACGAGCCGCTCGCCGCCGCCCGCGCCCTGCTCGACCGCGGCGTCCGGCTCGCCGTCGTCAAGCAGGGCCCGCGCGGCGTGCTGGCCGCCACGGCCGACCAGACGGTGCGCGTGCCGCCGGTCGAGGTGGAGGTCGTCAACGGGCTCGGCGCGGGCGACGCCTTCGGCGGGGCGCTGTGCCACGGACTGCTGTCCGGCTGGGACCTGGAGCGCACCATCCGGTTCGCCTCGGCCGCGGGCGCGCTGGTCGCCTCCCGCCTCGCCTGCGCCGACGCCATGCCCGCCACCGACGAGGTGGAGCGGCTGCTGGGCGGGGACGGCGCGGCGCCGGCGGCGCACCGGGAGGGCAGCACGTGAGCACCGGCACGTTCGCCGAGCGGTACGCCGCCCTGGCCGAGATCCGCGCCGTGCGGCCGGAGGCGGTCGCGCAGGCCGTCGCGCGGCGGGTGCGGCGCGCCTCCCCGCCCGCCCGGCTGATGATCGTCGCCGCCGACCACCCGGCGCGCGGCGCGCTGGCCGCCGGCCGCCGCCCCCTCGCCATGGCCGACCGGCGCGACCTGCTCGAACGCGTCTGCGTCGCGCTGTCGCGGCCCGGCGTGGACGGCGTGCTCGGCACCCCCGACGTCATCGAGGACCTGCTGCTGCTCGGCGCCCTGGACGGCAAGGTCGTCCTCGGCTCGATGAACCGGGGCGGGCTGGCGGGCGCCGCGTTCGAGATCGACGACCGGTTCACCGCCTACGACGCCGACGCGATCGCCGCCGCCGGGCTCGACGGCGGCAAGATGCTGCTGCGCGTGGACTACGGCGACCCGGCCACCGCCCGCACCCTGGAGGGCTGCGCCCGCGCGGTGTCGGCCCTGGCCGGGCACCGGCTGATGGCCATGGTCGAGCCGTTCGTGTCCCGGCGCGGCGCCGACGGCAGGGTCGTCAACGTCCTGACGCCCGAGGCCATGACCAGGGCGGTCGCGATCGCCTCCGGCCTGGGCACCACGTCGGCGTACACCTGGCTGAAGGTGCCGGCGGTGGAGCGGATGGAGCAGGTGATGGCGGCCTCCACGCTGCCCGCCGTGCTGCTGGGCGGCGAGGTGCCCGCCGACCCGGACGCCGCGCTGGCCGCCTGGCAGAAGGCGCTGGCGCTGCCGACCGTGCGCGGCCTGGTCGTCGGCCGCGCCCTGCTGTACCCCTCGGACGACGACGTCGCCGGAGCCGTCGACGCCGCGGTGAGTCTGCTGTGAGGCTGCTGTGAGTCCCTACCTGACCGAGATCACACCGGAGACGGCGGGCTGGACGTACTCGGGCCTGCGCGTCGTCGAACTGCCCCCGGGCGGTGCGCACGAGCTGGACACCGGCGAGGAGGAGATGCTCGTCCTGCCGCTGGCCGGGTCCTGCACGGTGACCGTCGACTCGGCCGTCTTCGAACTGCAGGGGCGGCGGAGCGTGTTCACCCGCGTCACCGACTTCGCCTACGCGCCCCGCGACGCGCGGGTGGCGATCGCCTCCGCGGGCGGCGGCCGGTTCGCGCTGCCGTCGGCCCGCTGCGCCGACCGGCTCGAGCCCCGCTACGGCCCCGCCGAGGGCGTCCCCGTCGAGCTGCGCGGCGCCGGGCAGGCGTCCCGCCAGGTCAACAACTTCTGCACGCCCGAGGCGTTCGAGGCCGACCGGCTCATCGCCTGCGAGGTGCTGACGCCCGGCGGCAACTGGTCGTCCTACCCGCCGCACAAGCACGACGAGGACCGCCCCGGCGAGAGCGTCCTGGAGGAGATCTACTACTTCGAGGTCGCCGCCGGGCCCGGCGGAGCGGGCATGGGCTACCAGCGCGTGTACGGCACCCCCGACCGGCCCATCGACGTGCTGCGGGAGGTCCGCACCGGCGACGCGGTGCTCATCCCGCACGGCTGGCACGGCCCGTCGATGGCGGTCCCCGGGTACGACCTGTACTACCTGAACGTCATGGCCGGACCGGGCCCCGAGCGGGCGTGGCGGATCTGCGACGACCCCGCGCACGCCTGGGTCCGCGACACCTGGCCCGGGCAGCCGCTCGACCCGCGGCTGCCGCTGACCTCGACGGAGGAGCGATCATGAGGCTGACGGTCGGCCAGGCCGTGGTGCGGTTCCTGGCGGCGCAGCACGGCGAGCGGGACGGCGTGCGGCGGCCCCTGTTCGGCGGCTGCTTCGGCATCTTCGGGCACGGCAACGTCGCCGGGATCGGGCAGGCCCTCGCCGAGTACGCCGACGCCTACCCCGGGTTCCGCTACTACCAGGCGCGCAACGAGCAGGCCATGGTGCACACCGCCGTCGGGTACGCGCGCATGCACGACCGGCTGCGGATGCTGGCCTGCACCACCTCGATCGGCCCCGGCGCCACCAACCTGGTGACCGGCGCGGCTCTGGCCACCGTCAACCGGCTGCCCGTCCTGCTGCTGCCCGGCGACGTGTTCGCCACCCGCCGCGCCAACCCCGTGCTGCAGGAGCTGGAGGACCCGCGGTCCTACGACGTGTCGGTCAACGACTGCCTGAAGCCGGTGTCGGTGTTCTGGGACCGGATCAACCGGCCCGAGCAGCTCCCGTCGGCGCTGCTGGCGGCGATGCGGGTGCTGACCGACCCGGCGGCCACCGGGGCGGTGACGCTGGCGCTGCCGCAGGACGTGCAGGCCGAGGCCTGCGACTGGCCCGAGGAGCTGTTCGCCGAACGCACCTGGCACGTCCCGCGCCCGCTGCCCGAACCGGCCGCGCTGCGGCGGGCGGCGGACGTGCTGCGGTCCGCGCGCCGCCCGCTGATCATCGCGGGCGGCGGGGCGGTCTACTCCGACGCCTGCGCCGAACTGGCCGCCTTCGCCGAGGAGACGGGCATCCCGGTGGCCGAGACGCAGGCGGGCAAGGGCGCGCTGCCCTGGCGGCACCCGTGCGCGGTGGGCGCGGTCGGCGCGACCGGCACCACGGCCGCGAACGCGCTGGCGCGCCGCGCGGACGCGGTGCTCGGGATCGGCACCCGCTACAGCGACTTCACCACCGCCTCGCACAGCCTGTTCGCCGAACCGGGGGTGCGGTTCGTCAACGTGAACGTCACCGCGTTCGACGCCGCCAAGCTGGGCGGGGTGATGCTGGTGGCCGACGCCCGCGAGGCGCTGAAGGCGCTGCGCGGCGAACTCTCCGGCCACCGCGTCCCCGACGGCTACCGGGCCGAGGCCGCGGAGCTGGCCGCCGCGTGGAACGCGACGGTGGACCGCGCCTACGCCCTGGGGCACGGGCCCGCGCCGGCGCAGTCGGAGGTGATCGGCGCGGTCAACGCCGCCGCCGGGCCGCGCGACGTGGTGGTGTGCGCGGCCGGGTCCATGCCGGGCGACCTGCACAAGCTGTGGCGGCCCGCCGGGCCGCGCACCTACCACGTCGAGTACGGCTACTCCTGCATGGGCTACGAGATCGCGGGCGGTCTCGGCGTCAAGATGGCCGACCCGACCCGCGAGGTGTTCGTGCTGGTGGGCGACGGGTCGTACCTGATGATGGCCCAGGAGCTGGTCACCGCCGTGGCCGAGGGCGTCAAGCTCGTCGTCGTGCTCGTGCAGAACCACGGGTTCGCCTCGATCGGCGGGCTGTCGGAGCAGGTGGGGGCGCAGCGGTTCGGCACCCGCTACCGCTACCGCGACGACAGCGGACGCCTGGAGGGCGGCCTGCTGCCGGTGGACCTGGCCGCCAACGCCGCCAGCCTGGGCGCGCACGTCATCCGCGCGACCACCGTCGCCGAGCTGCGGGACGCACTGGAGCAGGCCAAGGCCGCCTCGCACACGACGGTGGTGCACATCGAGACCGACCCGCTGGTGCCGGCGCCCGACAGCGAGGCGTGGTGGGACGTGCCGGTCGCGGAGGTGTCGGGCCTGGAGGCGACCCGCCAGGCCCGCGCCCGCTACGACAAGGAGCGCCGGGCCCAGCGGCACCACCTCGGGGCGTAGCGTCAGGACGGGCTGTGCGCGGCGGCGGGGGAGCGGGCGCCGTCCGGCGAGCCGCCCTCGCCGCCGTCCGGGCGCCAGGTGGCGGCCAGCGCCGCCAGCGCGGTGGTGACCGGCACGGCGGCGATCAGCCCGAGCGTGCCCGCCACGCTGCGGACGATCTCCTGCGCGATGACGGGGGTGGCGGCGACCTCGCCCAGCGACTGGCCGCCCACGCTGAACAGCAGCATGAGCGGCAGCGACGCCCCGGCGTAGGCGAGCACGATCGTGTTGATGACCGAGGCGATGTGCGCGCGGCCGACCCGGGCGGCGGCCCGGTACAGCCGCCCGAACGAGGCGGACGCGTCGGCCCGGGCGAGCTCGCGCACGGTGGCCGCCTGGGTGACGGTGACGTCGTCCAGCACGCCCAGCGAGCCGATGATGACGCCGGCCAGCAGCAGCCCCCGGGTGTTGATGCCGTAGGACAGGTCCAGCGACAGCGAGCTGTCGTCGGTGATGCCGGTCAGCCGGGTCAGGTCGATGGCCAGCATGGCCAGCAGTCCGGTCAGGGCGAGGCTGGCGAACGTGCCGAGCACCGCCACCGACGTCGTCAGCGAGAACCCGTGCGTCAGGTACAGCACCGCCAGCATGATCGCCGCCGCGCAGACGACGGCGGCGCCCAGCGGCGGGCGGCCGTCCAGGATCGCCGGGATGAGGAACAGCACCAGCAGCGCGAACGTGACGCCCAGCCCGATCAGCGCGGTCAGCCCGCGCCACCGGCCGAAGGCGAGCACGGCGAGCACGAACGCGCCGCCGACCAGCCACAGCGGCCCCGAGCGGTCGTGGTCGGACAGCTGGTAGGACGGCGTGCCGGCGTCGCCGGGCCCCTCCACCAGCAGCACCTTGTCGCCCGGCTCGAACACGCGGCTGCCGGGCCCGCTGGGCAGCTCCACGGTGACGGACCGCCCCGCCAGGGGGCCGGAGGTCAGCTCGACCGCCGCGGTGCCGCAGCGGCGCGGGTCGGGGCGGGGCGCCGCGTCCTGGGCGCCGGTCGGCCGCGCCGCCGGGCACGGCTTCAGCGTCACCCGCGCCACCGTGCCGGTGACCTTCGGCATCTGCGCCGCGCCCGGATCGACCGGCTGCCGGTCCGACGGCCACATCCACACCAGCCCCGCCAGCGTCGCCGCCGCCAGCGGGACGATGACCGCCAGCACGGCGCGCACCACCGGGCGGGGCGCCCGCCCGCCGCCGTGCGCGTCGTGGTGGTGGACGTGGCGAGCACCCATGCTGGACGGCCTCTCGTGGTCGGGGGAGCGTTGGGGGGAGCCCGCGCTCCCGGAGGGTTCCGGGGATGCCGATTTCTGAGGAAGACCGACATCAACCTTGGCGTGCGCATGGCCATAGTGCCGGATGCCCGGGAAAGGTGCAGGACTGCACCACATCTCACGCCAGGAGGGCACATGGTTGGCATGCTGTGCAGGATGGGTCTGTCGTCCAACGTCATGTACACGATGGGCTTCGCGTCCATCGGCGCGTCGATCGCGTCGTGGGTGCTGTCGCGCAACATCGAACCCGCGGGGCTCGACCGGGCCGACCGGTGGGGCATCTTCGTCGGGCAGTGGGCGCCGACCTTCTTCGCCTTGGGCTGTGCGATGCGGATGGAGGAGCAGTGGGGGCGGCCCCGTCCGCAGGAGGCGATGGAGCGCGAGCGGGAGCGGGAGCGGGAGGCGGCGCCGATGGGCGGGTCGCCGCTCGGCGGCTGATCCGCGACGGGACGCGCGGGATCGGCGGATCGCGTCGTCTACCGGCCGGTAAAGGGGCAGGATCGGGGGCATGACAGCCCCCCACGGTGAGGCCCCGGGTGCGCACCGGGTCCGGCTGGTCGTCGGCCGCGCCGATCCGCCGTCCGGCGGATCCTCCGGCGTCCCCGGGGTGCGCGACGTCGAACCGGCCGACCTGCGCGACCCCGACGCCGAGATCTTCGGCTGGACCTGCACCTGCGGCAACGGCTCGGCGTTCCTGCACCCGCTGTGGCGGGCCCGGCAGATGGCGGCCGACCATCAGGAGACGATGGAGCGGCTGGCGCTGCGCGGCGAGCTGGTGGCGGGGGCGGTGCCGAGCGTGCTGCCCGAGTCGGCCGCCGAGATCGCCGCGCTGATCACCCGGCTGGCGCAGCGGCTGGGCGCGCTGGCGCTGAGCGTGGAGTTCGAGGACGACCGCGAGATCGTCCTGAAGCATCTGGGCACCGCGGCGGCGGCCATCGAGATGGCGCAGCGCGACGCCCGCGACACCCGCGACATCCACGACGCCCGCGACGCCGACCGCGCCGCCGAGTCCTGAACGGGCGCACCTCGCCGGAGAGCGGGATCAGTCCTCCGCGCGGGCGTGGGCGGCGACGTCGGCGGGCAGCCAGCCGCGGCGCTCCAGCTCGTCCAGCAGCCGGTGGTACGGCGCGGTGAACCGGTCGCGGACGCCCGGCCGCGGTTCGACGACGGTGCGGATGCGCACCATCGGCTCGGCGACGTCGGCCAGCGAGGCGGCGCCCGTCGTGCCGTAGGCGGCCAGGATCGCCATGCCCAGCGCGGCGTCGGCGTGCTCGGGCACCCGTGCCCGGCGGCCGAGCACGTCGGCGCGCAGCTGCGTCCAGTAGGCGCTGCGGACGGCGCCGCCGGTGAACGTCAGCGGCCCGTCGACGGGTGCGCCCAGGCGCCGCACGTACGCCAGCGCCAGCCGTTCGACGAACGCCACGCCCTGCAGCAGCGCGGCGTGCCGGTCGGCGTCGTCGGCGGGCGTGCCGAGCACGAACGGCACGGCGTCCGGTGCCAGGAACGGGAAGCGCTCGCCCGCGGAGACCAGCGGGTAGGCCACGGCGCCGGACGGCTCCCGGTGCCTGGCGCGCTCGTCGAGGTCGGCGAGGTCGCCGTCGGCGGTCAGCGCGCCCGCGCCCACGCTGGACGCGCCGCCCGGCAGCCAGGTGCCGTCGGGGGAGCGGTGGCTGTAGAGCACCCCGAGCGGGTCGCGCACCAGCGTCGGGGTGACGCCCTTGAGCACCAGCGTGGTGCCGAGCACCGAGTTCCAGTGGCCGACGCGCAGCGCCCCCGAGCCGATCTGGGACGCGCAGCCGTCGGTCATGCCCGCGACCACCGGCGTCCCGGCCGGGATGCCGGTCTCCTCGGCCGCCCGCGGCGACACCTCGCCCAGCACGGTTCCGGGCCGCACCACCTCGGGCAGCAGCGCCGCGTCCAGGCCCAGCGCGTCGAACACCTCGGCGGGCCAGCGTTCGCCGAGCAGGTCGTAGCCGGTCTTCAGGGCGTGGCTGGAGTCGGTGGCGACCCGCCCGCCGACCAGCCGCTCGTTGACGAAGTCGGCCTGGTGCAGCAGGCGGGCGCCGGGATGCGCGCGGGTCAGCCGCAGCGCCTTGGGCAGCGCCCAGGACGGCTGGATGCGGCGGCCGAGCCGGTCCCACAGCTCGGCGCCGGCCTCCTGCGCCTCGGCGGCCTCGGCGCGGGCGCGGCCGTCGTCGTACATCAGCCCCGGGGTGAGCGGGCGGCCGCCGCCGTCGGCCAGCAGGACGGTGCCGGACGTGCTGCACACCGCGACGCCCCGGACCAGGCCGGGCGGAAGGTCGAGCAGCGCCTCGGGGGCGGCGGCGGGGACGGCCGCCCACCACGCGGCGGGGTCCTGCTCGTGCCGCTCGGCCTCGCGCCGCCCGGTCAGCGGCGCCGACGCGCGCCGCACCACGTGCCCGGAGGCGTCGGCGGCGAGCACGCGAACGCTCTGGGTGCCGAGGTCCACCCCCAGCCAGACCGGCGTCCCTCCGTGGTCTCGCCGAGGGTTCTCCACAGCCTGCCCTCCTCAACTTATCGATCTGTGCTGTGAACTTATAACAGGCTCGTGTTGGCTTCGGCAAGACCGCGGCGTGAGGACGCCCCTACCAGGGCCGCCTTCCGTTAAGGCGATGTTAGGCAATCTGTTGTCAGGTCTTGACGTTGGCAATCTTCGTGTTACAAGCTCTGTGAGCCAACGCACATGGAGTGTTAAGAACACAGGCATCAGTGTTACGTGTGCGTGCTCTGGCTCGGATCTCCCCTGGAGGGACGGATGGACACACGTCGCCCGGACGGCGGCATCGACCGCGCAGCCGACCGGTACGCGATGGGCGGCGCCGCCGCCCGGCTCGACCGCCGGCGCTTCCTCGGCCTGGCCGGCCTGTCGGCCGCGGCGCTGGCCGCGGCCCCCGCGCTGAGCGCCTGCGGAGCCGGATTCGGCGGCTCGTCGGGTGGCGGCGGCGACTCGGCCGCCAACGAGGTCACCGGCGCGTTCGACTGGAAGCGCGCCAAGGGCAAGACGATCAGGGCGCTGCTGAACAAGCACCCCTACTCCGACGCGCTGATCGCCGACCTCAAGGCGTTCTCCGACCTGACCGGCATCCAGGTCAAGTACGACGTGTTCCCCGAGGACAACTACTTCGACAAGCTCACCGTCGACCTGTCCAGCGGCCGCGCGTCCTACGACGTGTTCATGCTCGGCGCCTACATGGTCTGGCAGTACGGCCCGCCCGGCTGGCTGGAGGACCTCGGCCCGTGGATGCGCAACTCCTCGGCCACCAACGCCGAGTGGGACCCCGACGACTTCTACCCCAACCTGCTGCAGGCCGACCAGTGGAGCCTGAAGAACGGCGCCCCGCTCGGGCAGGGCGGCCAGTACGCGCTGCCGTGGGGCTGGGAGAGCAACGTCGTCTCCTACAACACCGAGGTGTTCGCCAAGCTCGGCCTCAAGCCCGCCGAGACCTTCGACGAGCTGCGCGAGCTGGCCGCCGCCATCAAGCAGAAGGCGCCCGGCGCCGGCTTCGACGGCATGTACGGCATCGCGGTGCGCGGCTCGCGCAGCTGGGCCACCATCCACCCCGGCTTCATGACGATGTACTCGCGGTTCGGGCTCAAGGACTTCGTGTCCGAGGGCGGCAAGCTGCGCCCGGCCATGAACGACCCCAAGGCCGTGGAGTTCGCCGCCGACTGGGCCAAGATGATCCGCGAGGGCGGCGCCCCGTCGTGGACGTCCTACACCTGGTACCAGTGCTCCAGCGACCTGGGCGCGCGCAAGGCCGCGATGATGTTCGACGCCGACACCGCCGCCTACTTCCAGGCGGTCGAGGGCGCCAGCCCCGCCTCCGGCAAGATCGCCTTCCACCCGGGGCCGAAGGGCCCGGACGGCTCGCTGGCCACCAACATGTGGGTGTGGTCGCTCGGCATGAACGCCAAGAGCGACAACAAGACCGCGGCGTGGCTGTTCCTGCAGTGGGCCACCGGCAAGGAGCACCTGCGCAAGGCCGCCGTCGAGCACAACCAGGTGGACCCGGTGCGCAAGTCCGTCAGCGACGACGCCGCCTACAAGGACAAGATGAAGAAGATCCCCGGGTTCCTGGACACCTTCGAGCAGGTGGTGGACCAGACCAAGATCCAGTTCACCCCGCAGACGCAGTTCTTCGACGCCACCACCAGCTGGGCCGCCTCGCTGCAGGAGATCTACAGCGGCAAGGACGCCAAGAGCGTGCTGGACGCCCTGGCCAAGGACCTGGCGCCGAAGGTCGCGGGGTAGGCGGAGCAGCCGATGGCCTCTGTCACCAAGAGCGAGGCGGCCGCCGCCGGGCCGGGCACCGGCGGCGCCGCCCGCCGCCCGGCCGACGGTCCGCGCCGGGTCCCGCGGCGGCGGCGCTCCGCCCGCCCTTACCTGCTGATCATCCCGGCGCTGCTGCTGACCGGCGGCATCCTGTACCCGTTCGGGCTCGGCCTGTTCTACACGCTGTTCGACTACTCGGCCGCCAAGCCGCAGCCCGACGTGGTCGGCTTCGACAACTACCTGACGATCTTCGGGCAGGACGCGTTCTGGCGGTCGGCGCTGGTCACCGCGCTGTACGCGGTGGGCGCCACGGCCGTCGAGCTGGTGCTCGGCGTCGGCGTGGCGCTGCTGCTCAACCGCAGCACCCGGCTCGGCCGGGTGCTGGAGAAGGTGCTGATCCTGCCGCTGATGATCGCCCCGGTGATCGCGGCGATCATGTGGAAGCTGATGCTGCAGCCCAGCGTGGGCGTGCTGAACTACCTGCTGCGCCCGTTCGGGCTGGGCGACGTGCAGTGGACCGACACCCCGACCGGCGCGCTGCTGTCGTCCATCACCGTCGACGTGTGGGTCTACACCCCGTTCGTGGCGATCCTGGCGCTGGCCGGGCTGCGCTCGCTGCCCCGCTCGCCGTTCGAGGCGGCCGCCGTGGACGGCGCGGGCTGGTGGTTCACCTTCCGCAAGCTGACGCTGCCGATGCTGTGGCCGTACGTGCTGGTCGCGGTGATCTTCCGGTTCATGGACTCGCTGAAGGTGTTCGACATCATCTACGCCCTCACCGAGGGCGGGCCGGGCGACTCCACCGTGGTGCTGCAGATCCGCGCCTACCTGGAGGCGATCCGCTTCCAGCGGTACTCGTTCGGGATCAGCTACATGATCATTCTCTGGGCGGTGGTCTACCTGATGTCCATGGCGCTCGTCCGCTACCTGGGCCGGGTGCAGAGCCGGGCGGCGGGGGTGAGCACCAAGTGAGCAGGGATCGGCTCACCGGGATCGCCGTCAACGCCGGGCTCGTCGTGTACTTCGTGTTCGCGCTGTTCCCCGTGGCGTGGATGCTGATCCTGTCGCTCAAGCCGGACAACCAGCTGTTCAACACCTACTTCTCCTTCAGCCCGACGCTGGACTCCTACCGGACGGTGCTGGGCGGCGGCGAGGTCGAGGGCGTGCCGTTCGTGCGCTTCTTCGTCAACAGCCTGGTGGTGTCGATCGGCGCGGTGGCGCTGTCGCTGCTGATCGGGCTGCCCGCGGCGTACGCGGCGGCGCGCTGGAAGTTCCGCGGCTCGGAGAACCTGATGTTCACCCTGCTGTCGTTCCGGTTCGCCCCCGAGCTGACGGTGATCATCCCGCTGTTCGTGCTGTACCAGCAGCTCGGTCTCTTCGACACCTACGTCGGTGTCATCTGGGTGCTGCAGCTGGTCACCATGCCGCTCATCGTGTGGATCATGCGGTCGTACTTCACCGACCTGTCACCGGAACTGGAGCAGGCCGCGCTGCTGGACGGCTACTCCCGCACCCGGGCGTTCGTGAAGATCGCGCTGCCGCTGGTCAAGCCGGGCATCGCCGCGGTCGGCCTGCTGGCGTTCATCTTCGCCTGGAACAACTTCGTGTTCCCGCTGATCCTCACCTCCTCCAACGCCCAGACCGTCACGGTCGGCGCGCTGTCGTTCCTCGGCGGCGACCGGCCCAAGTACAACCTGACCGCCGCGGCCGCGCTGGTGTCGGCGGTGCCGCCGCTGGTGCTGGCGCTGACCATCCAGCGCTACCTGGTGCGCGGCCTGTCCTTCGGGGCGGTGAAGAGCTGATGGCCGAGATCGTCCTCACGGGGCTGCGCAAGACCTACGGCAAGGTCACCGCGCTGGACGGGGTGGACCTGGAACTGCGCGACGGCGAGTTCTTCTGCCTGCTCGGCCCGTCCGGCGCCGGCAAGACCACCACCCTCAAGGCCGTCGCCGGGCTGGAGCAGCCCGACGCGGGCCGCGTGGAGATCGGCGGCGTCGACATGGACGGCGTCGAGCCCTACGACCGGCGGGTGGCGATGTGCTTCGAGAGCTACGCCCTCTACCCGCACTACAGCGCCTACGACAACATGGCCTCGCCGCTGCGCTCGCCCCGCTACAAGGTGCCCGCCGACGAGGCGGCGCGCCGCGTGGGCCGCATCGCAGAGCTGCTGGGCATCTCCCACCTGCTGGACCGCAACGTGGGCGAGCTGTCCAACGGGCAGCGGCAGCGGGTCGCGCTCGGCCGCGTGCTGGTGCGCCCGGCCGACGCGTTCCTGCTGGACGAGCCGCTGTCGCACCTGGACGCCAAGCTGCGCCAGTCGATGCGCGCCGAGCTGAAGGCGATCGGCGCGGTGGAGCGCACCACCACGCTGTACGTCACCCACGACTACGTGGAGGCCCTCGGCCTCGGCGACCGCATCGGCGTGCTGCGCGAGGGCCGGATCGTGCAGGTCGGCACGCGCGAGGAGATCTGGGAGCGGCCCGCCGACACGTTCGTGGCCGAGTCGTTCGGCAAGCCGCGCGTCAACCTGGTGGCGGGCGCCGCGGCCGAGGGCGGCCGGTTCCGCACCCCCGACGGCGAGATCGACATCCCGCTGCCGGGCGGCGCCGCGGTCCCGCCGGGCCGGAGCCTGGTGCTGGGCGTGCGGCCCCGCGACGTGGCGCTGGTCCGCGACGGGCGCCCCGCCGACGGCGCCGCCGAGCTGCGCGGCCGCGTCTACGTCACCGAGATCCTCGGCCGGCACAGCGAGGTCACCGTCAGCGTCGGCGAGTCGCGCGTGTCGCTGGTGGTGCCGCGCGAGGACGCGGCCGGCCTGGGCCGGCCCGACCCGGTGCGGCTGGCGGTGCCGACGGTGGAGCGGCTGCTGTTCGACCCCGCCCACGGCGGGCGGAGGATCGCGCCGTGACCGCCGCCCGGGAGCAGGACCGGCGGCCGGCCGCCGAGGCCCCGCCGCGGGGCCCGGCGGCGCGGCAGGCGGCGATCGCCGAGCAGGTCCTGGCGGAGGGCTCGCTGTCGGCCGCGGAGCTGGCCGAGCGCTTCCAGGTCAGCCAGATGACCATCCACCGGGACCTGGACGAGCTGGAGCGGCAGGGCATCGTCCGCAAGTACCGCGGCGGCGTCACCGCCCAGCCGTCGGGGGTGTTCGAGAGCAACGTCGCCTACCGGCTGAAGGCGATGCAGGCGGAGAAGGACGCCGTCGCCGCCCGCGCGCTGGAGCTCATCGAGCCCGGCATGGCGGTGATGCTGGACGACTCCACCACCGCGCTCGCGCTGGCCCGGCGGCTGGCCGAGGGGGTCATCACCCCGCTGACCGTCGTCACCAACTACATGGCCGGGCTGAACCTGCTGTCCCGGGCGCGCGGGATCCGGCTGATGGCGGTCGGCGGCGACTACGACGTGTCGCACGACTCCTTCCTGGGGGTGTCGTGCGTGGAGGCGGTGACCTCGCTGAGCGTGGACCTGTGCTTCGTGTCCACCGCGGCGGTCTCCGGCGGCTTCGCCTACCACCAGGAGCAGCACATCGTGGCGGTCAAGCGGGCCATGCTCGACGCCGCCGCGCGCAACGTGCTGCTGCTCGACCACACCAAGCTCGGCAAGGTCGCGCTGCACCGGCTGGCGGCGCTGAGCGTCTTCGAGCGCGTGCTCGTCGACGCCGGCGCCTCCCCCGACCACCTGCGCGATCTGGAGGAACACAAAGTCAACTACGAGGTGGCCGGTTCGTGACCTTTTCATCCACCGCATCCGACTCGGCGGCGCGCGGCACGCGCTCGGTCGCCGGGGTGGTGTTCGACATGGACGGGGTGCTCGTCGACAGCGAGCACCTGTGGGAGGAGAGCTGGCAGGACTACTGCGCCCGCCACGGCCGCACCTGGCGTCCCGAGGACACCGCCGCCGTGCAGGGCATGAGCGCCCCCGAGTGGGCCGCGCACATCGCGGGCCTGTTCGGCGACCCGTCCCGCGCCGACGCCGTGCGCGCCGAGTGCGTGGCGTTCATGGTCGACGCGCTGCACCAGGGCCGCATCGAACCGCTCGACGGCGCCCTCGAGCTGATCAACGACGTGTCCGAGCGGGTGCCGGTGGCGCTGGCGTCCTCGGCCGCCCGGCAGCTGATCGACGCGGTGCTGCCGCACTTCGGGGTGGCCGACCGGTTCTCCGCCACGGTGTCCAGCGAGGAGGTGCCGCGCGGCAAGCCGTCCCCGGACGTGTACGCCGAGGCGGTGCGGCGGCTGGGCATCGACCCGAGGCACGGCCTGGCGGTGGAGGACTCCAGCAACGGCATCCGCGCGGCGCACGCCGCGGGGCTCACCGTCATCAGCATCCCCAACCCCGTCTACCCGCCCAAGCCGGACGCGCTCGGCCTGGCCGCGCAGATCGTGGCCTCGCCCGACGACGCCCGCCGCCGCATCCTCGCCCTGATCGAGACCGGAATCCCCGGGGAGGCGCCGTGACGCACGTGTTCAACGCCCCCGCCGACTTCAAGGAGCAGTTCCTCACCGGGTTGACCGCCGCCTACGGCCGCTACCTGGAACGGGTGCCGGGCGCGTCGGCGGTGATGCGGCGCGGCGGGCCGCGCCCCGGCCGGGTGTCGGTGGTGATCGGCGGCGGCTCCGGCCACTACCCGGCGTTCGCCGGGCTGGTCGGCGCGGGCCTGGCCACCGCCGCGGTCGTCGGCGACATCTTCACCAGCCCGTCGGCCGAGCAGGCGTACCGGACGCTGCGCGCGGTCGACTCCGGCGCGGGCGCGCTGATCTCCTACGGCAACTACGGCGGCGACGTCATGCACTTCGGGCTGGCCGAGCTGCGCGCCCGCTCCGAGGGCATGGACGTGCGGACGGTGCTGGTCACCGACGACATCGCCTCGGCCCCGCCGGAACGCGCCGCCGACCGGCGCGGCATCGCCGGCGACTTCACGGTGTTCAAGGCCGCCGGCGCCGCCGCCGAACGCGGCGACCCCCTCGACGAGGTGGAGCGGATCGCCCGCAAGGCCAACGACCGCACCCGCACCCTCGGCGTCGCGTTCGCCGGGTGCACCTTCCCGGGCCGCGACGAGCCGCTGTTCACCGTCGACCCGGCGCGGATGGAGATCGGCCTGGGCATCCACGGCGAGCCCGGGGTGCGGACGGTGGACCGGCTCAGCGCCCGCGAACTGGCCGCCGCCCTGGTGGAGGGGCTGCTGGCCGAACGTCCCGACGGCGCCGGCGACGAGGTCGCGCTGATCCTCAACGGGCTCGGTGCGACCAAGTACGAGGAGCTGTTCGTCCTGTACGCCGACGTGGTGCGGCTGCTGGCGGCCGAGGGGCTGCGGCTGCGCGGCCCCGAGGTGGGGGAGCTGGTCACCTCGCTGGACATGGCGGGCTGCTCGCTCACCCTCACCTGGCTGGACGGCGAGCTGGCCGAGCTGTGGGACGCCCCCGCCGACACCCCCGCGTTCCGCCGCGGCGCCCCGCTGCCCGACGTCGCCCCGGTCGTGGCCGAGCGGGCGGCCGTGCCGGAGCAGGCCGCGGCGGTGGACGACGCCGACCCCGGCGCCCTGATCGTGCGCGCGGCGCTGGCCTGCGCCCGCGACCGCGTGCAGCGCGACGAGCCCGAGCTGGCCCGGCTGGTCGAGACGGCAGGCGACGGCGAGCACGGCGCCGGCATGGTGCGCG
>NZ_BAABDO010000058.1:0-40283 GCF_039539665.1 Actinomadura keratinilytica | reverse complement strand
GCCAGCAGCACGCCGGCCAGCACCAGGACCGCCAGCACGCCGGTGCCGTGCCGCCGCCCGCGCGCGGCGGGCCCGCCCTAGGCGGCGCGGCGGGCGGCGGCGACGGCGTATCCGGGGTCGAGCAGCCGGCCGGCGAACAGGTCGGCCAGCAGCGACATGGAGGCGTCCGGACGTCTGGCGGCAGACGCGTCGGGGGCGTCGGGGCTGCGGCTGGTCACCGCCCCATCATGGCAAGGCCGCGGGGGACGACGTGCAGGTCAGCCGTTGTGACCTGCGTCGCGCGCGGCGGCCGGGCCGGCGCGTCAGGGGGTCGCGGCGGCGGCGCGGGAGCGGTCCAGGCCCAGGTGCACCGCGAGGGCGCCCAGCACCGAGCCCATCACGTACCGCTGGACGCGCTGCCAGGCCGGGCGGCGGGCCAGGAACCGGGCGATCGAGCCCGCGCCCAGCACGATCAGGCCGTTGACGGTGACCGCGACGGCGATCTGGGTGAGCGCCAGCAGCAGGCTCTGCGCGGCGACGTGGCCGCGGGCCGGGTCGACGAACTGCGGCAGCAGCGACACGTACAGGACGGCGATCTTCGGGTTGAGCAGGTTGGTGAGCAGGCCCATGGCGAACAGGCGGCGCGGCGGGTCGGCGGGCAGCTCGCGCGGCGCGAACACCGCCGTGCCGCCGGGGCGCACGGCCTGCCAGGCCAGCCACAGCAGGTAGGCGGCGCCGGCCAGTTTGACCGCCGTGTACAGGGCGGGGACCAGCGTGAACACCGCGGTCAGTCCGGCGGTGGCGGCGACGGCGTACACGGTGAAGCCGGTCGCCACCCCGCCCAGCGAGATCAGCCCGGCCCGGCGGCCCTGGGTGATCGACCGGGACACCAGGTAGATCATGTTGGGGCCGGGCGTCAGCACCAGGCCGAGCGCCACCGCCGCGATGCCGAGAAACGCACCCAAGGTAATCATCGAACCCCCTTGTCGGAGATGTCCTCCGAGCGTAGCGGGTACGTGATCTTGAAGCGAGACTCCGGGCGGGCCGGATCCGGCAGGCTAGTCGGGCCTCTCCCCCGCGGCTTCCTCCCCGCCCCCGCCGGTGCGCTCAGCGCCGGCTCGCTCAGCGCCGGTCGGTTCTGCGCCGGGGGCGTCCGCGATGGGACCGGCCTGCATCAGCTGCCGCGCCTGCCGCCAGTAGAGGGCGGCGGCCCACCAGTACAGGCCCGTCCCCCAGATCGCGAAGCACCAGCCGACGATCTTGGCCGCGGTGGCCGCGGTGCCGTCGTGGTCGCCCAGCAGCAGCAGCGGGAAGGCGTACAGCAGGCACAGGGTGGCGGCCTTGCCCACGAAGTGCACCGGCAGCGTCCCGCCGTAGCCCAGGCGCCGCAGCAGCGGCATGATCGGCGCGATCGCGACCTCCCGGCCCACCAGCAGCACCACCAGCCACAGCGGGATGACCTCGCGGACGGTCAGGCCGATCAGGGTGACCAGGATGTACAGCCGGTCGGCGGCCGGGTCCAGCACCATGCCGAGCCTGCTGGTCTGGTTGAGGGCGCGGGCCAGGCGGCCGTCCAGCCAGTCCGACAGGCCGGCGAACACCAGCACGCCCAGCGCCCACCAGTCGGCGCCGACCAGCACCAGCCACAGGAACAGCGGCACGCCGAGCAGGCGCGCGAAGCTCAGGACGTTCGGGATCGTCCAGATCCGACCGGACGCCGCCCCGGCGTCGTCCCTGTCGGGCGGCGGCTGCCGGTGCGGCGGCCCCCCGGCCCCCGGTGCGCTCCCGGGCGGCGACGCCCCGCCTCCGGCTCGGGGCGTCACGCCCCCCGTCCCCCCGCCCACGACTGCCATCACTGACGCGCTCGCTCTCCTCGGTCCGGGCCCACCGGCCAGGCAGGACAACGCATCTCTGTCCCCTAGATCCTGACCCTACCGGTCGGCTCGCGGAAGCCCCCGAGAGCGCCCGGCCCTCGCGGCCCCGCATGCCCGCAGGCCCGGCGCCGAACCGCCCGGCGGGCCGATCGGGCCGGGCGCGCGATGGCGTTGGTCACATCGCGTCAGGTGCCGGCGGCGCCGCCTTACCTCATGATCCCGGGTTGCGGCAACGGGGGTGCCGCAGGTTAGCGTCGGCGCGACAGATCGCGGGGGCCCGGCGAACCGGGCTGAGATCGCGGCTGATACGGCCGCCGACCGCTGGAACCTGACCGGGTAATGCCGGCGTAGGGAGAGATCACGTCATCATGACCGACAGCGTTTCCACGCCTGTCCGCACCGACCTTCCCGTCCGCAAGACGTACCTCGTCGGGTCGCGTCCCGACGTGCGCGTCCCCATGCGGGAGGTGTCGCTGACCAACGGCGCGAAGGTGGTGC
Organism: Actinomadura keratinilytica; assembly: GCF_039539665.1. NCBI lineage: Bacteria > Bacillati > Actinomycetota > Actinomycetes > Streptosporangiales > Thermomonosporaceae > Actinomadura > Actinomadura keratinilytica. Next base: position 37,932 of record NZ_BAABDO010000058.1, on the reverse strand, counting down.
TGTACGACACCTCCGGGCCGTACACCGACCCCGACCACGTCGTCGACGTGCGGCGCGGCCTGCCCGCCCTGCGGGCCCGGTGGATCGCCGAGCGCGGCGACACCGCCGAGTACGAGGGGCGGCCCGTCCGGCCGGAGGACGACGGCCGCCGGTCCGCCGACCCGCTGCGCGGCCAGGGGGCCTTTCCGCCGCGCCGGCCGCGCCGGGCCACCGGCGGGGCGGTGACGCAGCGGGCGTACGCGCGGCGCGGGGAGATCACCCCGGAGATGGAGTTCGCGGCGCTGCGCGAGGGGGTGCCGCCGGAGGTGGTCCGCGAGGAGCTGGCGGCGGGACGGGCGGTGCTGCCCGCCAACGTCAACCACCCCGAGTCCGAGCCGATGGTGATCGGTTCCCGGTTCCTGTGCAAGGTCAACGCGAACATCGGCAACTCGGCGGTGGCCTCCTCCATCGAGGAGGAGGTGGACAAGATGACGTGGGCGACGCGGTGGGGCGCCGACACGGTCATGGACCTGTCCACCGGGCGCGACATCCACACCACGCGCGAGTGGATCCTGCGCAACTCGCCCGTCCCGGTCGGCACGGTGCCGCTCTACCAGGCGCTGGAGAAGGTCGGCGGCGACCCGGCCGAGCTGACCTACGAGATCTTCCGGGACACCGTCATCGAGCAGGCCGAGCAGGGCGTGGACTACATGACGGTGCACGCCGCGGTGCTGCTGCGGTACATCCCGCTGACCGCGCGCCGCAAGACCGGCATCGTCTCGCGCGGCGGGTCGATCATGGCGGCGTGGTGCCTGGCGCACCACAAGGAGAACTTCCTGTACACCAACTTCCGCGAGCTGTGCGAGATCTTCGCCGCCTACGACATCACCTGGTCGCTGGGCGACGGGCTGCGGCCCGGGTCGATCGCCGACGCCAACGACGAGGCGCAGTTCGCCGAGCTGCGCACGCAGGGCGAGCTCACCCGGATCGCCGCCGAGTACGACAACCAGGTGATGAACGAGGGCCCGGGGCACGTGCCCATGCACAAGATCAAGGAGAACGTCGACCTGCAGCGGGAGCTGTGCGGCGGGGCGCCGTTCTACACGCTGGGCCCGCTGACGACGGACATCGCGCCCGGCTACGACCACATCACCTCCGCGATCGGCGCGGCGATGATCGGCTGGTACGGCACCGCGATGCTGTGCTACGTCACCCCCAAGGAGCACCTGGGCCTGCCGGACCGCGACGACGTCAAGGCGGGCGTGATCGCCTACAAGATCGCCGCGCACGCCGCGGACCTGGCCAAGGGGCATCCGGGGGCGCAGGCATGGGACGACGCGCTGTCGGACGCGCGGTTCGAGTTCCGCTGGGAGGACCAGTTCAACCTGTCCCTGGACCCCGACACCGCCCGCGCCTTCCACGACGAGACGCTGCCGGCCGAGCCCGCCAAGACCGCGCACTTCTGCTCGATGTGCGGGCCGCACTTCTGCGCGATGAAGATCACACAGGACGTGCGCCGGTACGCCGAGGAGCGGTCGCTGACCGAGTCGGAGGCGCTGGAGGCGGGGATGCGTGAGAAGGCCGCCGAGTTCACCGCGTCGGGCGGCCGCATCTACCTGCCGATCACCCCGTCGGACGCCTGATCCGGCGCCCGTCCGTCCCGGGCGCCGCCACGCCTGGGACGGACGGGCGCGGTCCGCGTGTTCCGACCGGGTTCGCCCCTCCGCACCGGGCCCCGAATCGCCATTGTTCGGACATCGCGCCGGGTACCCCGGGCGTGTCCGCATGCCGCGCGCGGCCCCGGGTATGTGGCCGCACGGTCGGCACCGGCCGGACCGGCACCGCCGGTCCGGCCGGTGCGCGGTGCGAGGGAGGTGTGGAGGTCCGGGTGAGAGCCAGGAACGCCGTCGTCGTGATCACCGGCGCGTCCAGCGGGATCGGCCGCGCCACCGCGCTGGCCTTCGCCGACCGGGGCGCTTCGGTGGTGCTGGCGGCCCGACGCGGCAACGCGCTGGAGGAGGTCGCGGTCGAGTGCCGCCGCCGGGGCGGGCGGGCGCTGGCCGTGCCGACCGACGTCACCGACGTCCGGTCGGTCGAGGAGCTGGCGCGGCGGGCCGCCGACCGGTTCGGCCGCGTCGACATGTGGGTGAACGCCGCGGCGGTGTCGCTGTTCGGGCCGTTCGAGGACGTGCCGCTGGAGGACTTCCGCCGCGTCCTGGACGTCAACGTGATGGGGTACGTGCACGGCGCGCGGGCGGCGCTGCCGTTCCTGCGCCGCGCACGGCGGGGCGTGCTGGTGAACGTGTCGTCGGTGGTGGCGCTCGCACCGCAGCCGTACGCGACCGCGTACGCGATGTCCAAGGCCGCGGTGTCGGCGCTGAGCGCCAGCATCCGCCAGGAGCTGCGGGTGCGGGGCGAGCACAGGGTGAAGGTGTGCACGGTGCTGCCCGCCACGATCGACACGCCGCTGTTCCAGCACGCCGCCAACTACACCGGCCGCCGGGTGGTGGCGATGCCGCCGGTGTATCCGCCCGAGAGGGTGGCGCGGGCGATCGTCGGGCTGCTGCGCTCGCCGGTCCCGGAGGTGGTGGTCGGCCGCGCAGGCCGGCTGCTGCGGCTGCAGGCCCGGCTCAACCGGCGGCGGCTGGAGCGCGGCATGGCCCGGCGGGTGGCGCGCCGCCACCTGTCGCGCAGGGACGTGGCCCCGGCCACGTCCGGCACCGTGCACGCGCCCACGAGAGACACCGGCACGGTGCGCGGCGGCTGGGACGGCGGCTGGCCCGCGCTGCGCCGCGCCGCGGCCGTGGCCGCGGTGGGCGCGGCGGCCGCGGCGGTGGCGGGACGGCTCGGGCAGGAACGCGCGGGCGCGCGGTAGAAGCGAGGAGGCGGGGGTGGAGTTCGACATCGTCGTGGAGATCCCCAAGGGGTCCCGCAACAAGTACGAGATGGACCACGGGCTGGGCCGCATCCGGCTCGACCGGCTGCTGTTCACCGCGACGCAGTATCCGGTCGACTACGGGTTCATCCCCGGCACGCGCGCCGAGGACGGGGAGGCGCTGGACGCCATGGCGCTGCTGGAGGAGCCGACCTTCCCGGGCTGCCTGGTGTCGGTGCGGCCGCTCGGGGTGTTCTGGATGCTGGACGAGCAGGGCCCGGACGCCAAGATCCTCACCGTGCCGGCCCGCGACCCGAGGTACGCCGAGCTGCGGGAGCTGGCCGACGTGCCCGCGCACGTGCTGGCCGAGATCGGGCACTTCTTCGACATCTACAAGGAGCTGGAGCCCTGCAAGGAGGCCGACGTGCGCGGCTGGCAGGACCGCGCGGCGGCCGAGCGGGAGGTGAGCGCGTCGTTCGACCGGGCGCACACGCCCGACGGCCGGCACGACCGCATCGCGTCCGCGCCGTCGTGAGCGGCGCCTCGCCTCGAGGTGCCGCGGGCGGGCGGGGGCTCACAGGTCGAGGGTGAGGCGGGCGCCGCGGGCGCGGGAGACGCAGATCATCATGATCTCGCCGGACCGGCGCTCCTCGTCGGTGAGCACCGAGTCGCGGTGGTCGGGCTCGCCGCCCAGCACCTCGGTCTCGCAGGTGCCGCAGGTGCCCTCCCGGCAGGACGACAGCACCTGCACGCCCGCCTCCTCCACCACCTGCAGGATGGACTTGCCGGGCGGCACGGTCAGCGTCCTGCCGGACCGGGCCAGCTCCACCTCGAACGACTCGCGGGGGCCGGTGTCGTCCCTGGGGGTGAAGCGTTCGACGTGCAGGGCGCCGGGCGGCCAGGCGGCGCAGCGCTCCTCCGCGGCGGCCAGCAGCGGTTCGGGGCCGCAGCAGTACACCGCGGTGCGCTCGTCCGGCTCGGCGAGCAGGGCGTCCAGGTCGAGCAGGCCCGTCTCGTCCTGGGGGCGGACGCTGACGCGGTCGCCGTACGCGCGTTCCAGGTCGGCGCGGAAGGCCATCGCCGCGCGGGTGCGGCCGCCGTACACGAGCCTCCAGTCGGCGCCGGAGGCGTCGGCGGCGGCCAGCATCGGCACGATCGGGGTGATGCCGATGCCGCCCGCGATGAACAGGTAGCGGTCCGCCGCGACCAGCGGGAAGTGGTTGCGGGGGCCGCGGACGGCCAGCCGGTCGCCTTCGGCCAGCCGCCGGTGCACGTGCTCGGAGCCGCCGCGGCCGTCCCGCTCCCGCAGCACCGCGACCTGGAGCACCGACCGGTCGGCCGGGTCGCCGCACAGCGAGTACTGGCGGACCAGGCCGGGGGCGAGCACCAGGTCGACGTGCGCGCCGGGTTCCCACGAGGGGAACGGCCCGCCGTCCGGGCGGCGCAGCGTCAGCAGCACCACGTCCTCGGCGACGGGCCGCCTGCCGTCCAGGACGACGTCCAGATCGACCTCGGTACGGGGAGGATCCTGCACGGGCATGCTCTGCTCTCCTTGGGCGCCGCCGAAGACCGAAGGGACGGTCACCCGGAAGCCTGGGGCACGGCCCCGGCGCGGAGAAGCGGCTTTTCCGGCGAATGGAAAGACAACAGACGTCAGGGCCCGCCGCGGTGCGCACGGCGGCCCCTGATCACGTCGTCAGCGGACGATCCGCCGGTCAGCCGACGGGGCTCGCGGCCGGGCTGGGATCGTCGTCGCCGGCGTCGGAGCGCCCGCCGGAGCGTTCGCGGACGGGCCCGTCGTCGATCGCCTTCTCGGGCGGGTGCTTGTGGTACAGCTTGCGGGCCAGCGGCTCGGCGCAGCGGGCCAGCAGCGGCCCGGCGATCGCCAGGATCAGCACGTAGGCGGCGGCCAGCGGGCCGATCCGCGGGTTGACCCCGGCGGAGACGGCCAGCCCGGCGATGACGATGTTGAACTCACCGCGCGGCACCAGCGAGGCGCCGGCGCGCAGCCGGCCGGTGGGCGCCACACCCGCCTGGCGGGCGGCCAGCCAGCCGGTGGCCAGCTTGGTGGCGATCCCGGCCACGGCGAGCAGCGCGGCCACGCCGAACACCGGCGGCAGCTCGGCCGGGTCGGTGTGCAGGCCGAAGAAGACGAAGAACACCGCGGAGAACAGGTCCCGCAGCGGGGTGAGCACCTCCCGCGCCGAGTGCGCCAGCGGCCCCGACAGCGCGATGCCCACCAGGAACGCGCCGACCGCTGCCGAGACCTGCAGCTGCTGGGCCAGCCCGGCGACCAGCACCGTCAGGCCCAGCACCTTCAGCAGCAGCACCTCGTCGGTGGGGCTTTCGACGAACCGCTCCACCAGCCGTCCCCAGCGCAGCGCCACGATGAGGATGACGGTGATGGTGGCGGCGGCGATCGCCAGGGTCTTGGCGCCGGCCACCAGCCCGGCGCCGGCCAGCAGCGTGGTGACGATGGGCAGGTAGGCGGCCATCGCCAGGTCCTCGAAGACCAGCACCGACAGCACCCGGGGGGTCTCCCGGTTGCCCAGCCAGCCCAGGTCGCCCATCACCTTGGCGGTGATGCCCGAGGAGGTGACGTAGGTGACGCCGCCCATGACGACGGCCGCCACCGGGCCCCAGCCGAGCAGCAGCGCCGTCACCACTCCGGGTGCGGCGTTCAGGACCAGGTCGGCCAGCCCGACCGGGGCCGAGGTGCGCAGTGTGCCGACCAGCTCGCCGGCGGTGTACTCCAGGCCAAGGGTGAACAGCAGCAGGATGACCCCGACCTCGGCGCCGATGGAGACGAACTCCTCGCTGGTCGTCAGCGGAAGTACGCCACCGGAGCCGAAGGCCAGCCCCGCCACCAGGTACAGCGGGATCGCCGAGATCGAGAACCGTACGGCCACGGCGCCCAGCAGGCCCAGGGCCAGGATGATCGCACCGAGTTCGATGAGCTGAACGGCAGACTCCATCCGCGGATCACCCGCTCGCCAGGATCTCGGCGACGGCGGCGGTGCCCTCCTCGGTGCCGACCACGACGACGGTGTCGCCCTCGTGGAAGACGAAGTCGGGTCGGGGGCTGGCGTGCACGCGGCCCGCGCGCACCACGGCCACGATCGACGCGCCGGTGCGGGTGCGCGCCTGGGTGGCGGCGAGCGGGCGCCCGTCGAACGGCGAGCCCGCGGCGATCGGGAACTGCTGGGTGACCAGGCCCTCCACCTCGCGGTGCAGCTCGGCCAGGCGCTCCACGACCCGGCCCGAGCCGAGCAGCTCGGCCAGCGCGTTGGCCTCCTCGCCGGTCAGCGCGACCGACACCACGCAGGTGTCCGGGTCCTCCTTGTCGTAGATGACCAGGTCACGGCGGTCGGTGCGATGCGTCACCACCCCGATCTGGCGGCCGCGGCTGGTGGTTAGCACGTGCCGCAACCCGATCCCCGGCAGTGTCGTCCGTTCGACGTCCATGACCTCTCCCTCTGCGCCCGTCGTTCGGCCCCCGTCACGGGCCCGGACCAGCGGACATGTGCCCGCAATGTGATCGTTTGACCCACGCGAATGGTAGTGCACCATGCGCACGGTCTGTAACGATGTGCCAGCTTAGAGGGCGGAAGCAGACAGATCACGACGGGGACGGCCCGGCGGTCACGCCGGGATCGCCGGGGCGCCCGGCCGCGGAGGCGGGCGTCCCGGCCTGCCCGGGCCGGCGCGGGGCGGTCAGCGGTTCGCGCCCCACTTGTGGCAGCCCAGCGCCATCAGCAGGACGCTGGCGCTGCTGAACACGGCCCGGGTGGTGTTCCAGGCCGTCCAGCGCCCGGTGTAGTCCGCCCAGACCCGGGCGGCCTCTGCCGGGTCGGAGGGGATCCTCGTGACGTCCAGGGCGTTGTTCATCGGCACGTTGACGACCACCGTCGGCGCCAGCGCACCCAGCACGTAGACGGCGCCCGCCGACAGGAACAGCAGGCCCGCCGACCGCCGGCCGTCGGCCAGCAGCAGCGCGCCCGCCGCCCCGGCCGCGACCGGCGCGAGCAGGAACGCCCCCAGGAACACCGGGTTCTGGATGCGCCGGTTGATGCCCTGCATCGCGTCGACCGCCGAGGACGCGCGCGCCGCGTTCAGCCCGGGCATGACCCCGGTCGAGAAGCCGAAGAACGTCCCGGCCGCCCCGGCGGTCATCAGGATCGACAGGGCCGCCGGAACGGCCGCCAGGGTGCTCTTCACAGTGGTGCTCTCCTCCCGCTCGGCGGCCCCCTGCCGCCGAGCGGGACCGAGTCAACCGGGGCGGGCCGCGCGGCGACATGGCCGGGACGCTCGGCCGCATACGCGGGCGTCCACGGCGGCGGGCCGGCGGGCCGGGCTGTTAGGAGCCGTCCTCCTTCCGGACGGTGTCGAAGGCGAGATCGCGCCAGTCGGCCGGGACCTTCCTGATGACGCCGATCTCCTTCATGAACGCGGCGAGCTTCACCAGTCCGTGCGGGGTGGTGGTGAACTCGATGCCCTCGTAGGTCAGGTACTTCTCGTACTTCTCCGCGCCGATCCTGCCCTTCTCGGCGTCGGCGAGGATCTTCGCGGCCTCGGCGGGCTGCTCGGTGATGAAGTCGTTGGCGCGGGCGATCGCCTTGTGCACCGCGGTGAGGACGTCCGGGTTGCGTTCGGCGTACTCCTCGGTCGCGGCGACCACGTTGAAGCCGTGCCGCCCGAACAGGTCGTAGCTGTCCACCAGCTTGCGGGCGCCCTGCTCCACGGCCTGGAACTGGAACGGCGGGGAGGTGTAGGAGGCGGCGATCTGGCCGCCGAGCAGCGCCTCCAGGGCCTCGGGGTGGGCCATGGTCGCGATGTTCCGGTCCAGCGCGTGCGGGTCGCCGAGCTGCTGCTGGGCGGCCTTCTGCAGCATGACCGACTGGATGGAGCCCGGCTGCACGGCGGCGATCTGGTCGCCCTGCCGGAAGTCGCGCAGGCTCTTGAACCGGGGGTCCTTGGCCACCAGCCACAGCGGCATGTCGTTCAGCGACGAGACGATCTTCCAGGGGACGCCCGCGTCCCAGCCGATGAGCAGCGGGCCCAGGCCGGAGCAGCCGAGGTGGAGCTTGCCCGACAGCAGCGCGTCCCGGACGGTGCCGCCCCCGGAGATGATCTTCCAGCTGATGGTGCGGCCGGGGAGCTCCTCCTCCAGCCACCGCTTGGCCTGGAGGACGGTGAACGGGGCGTAGCTGATCCCGTTGCCGATGGCGATGCCGATCTCCTTGCCGGACCCGCCGGCGGCACCGCCGCCGCACGCGGCCGACAGCGCCGCGGCGCCCGCGCCGAGGGCGCCCAGCCGCAGGGCCTGGCGGCGGGTGTAGAGGGTCGAGGTCATATCGCTGCGCCTTCCTTCATGCCCCAGCGGCCCACCGTGCGCCGCTCGACCCAGCCGAAGACCAGGTCGAAGGCGATGCCGATGACGGCGATCGTCACCAGTCCGGCGAACACGTCGGGGATCCGTGCGAAGTAACGGGAGTTGTTGATGAAGAAGCCGAGGCCGCCGTGCGCGCCGGCGACGCCGAACACCAGCTCGGCGGCGATGATGGTGCGCCAGCCGAACGCCCAGCCGGTCTTCAGCCCGGCGATGGCGTGCGGCAGCGCGGCCGGCATGAGCACGTCGCGGGTGAGCCGCCAGCCGCGCAGGCCCAGGTTGCGGCCGACCATCGTGATCGTGGCGGGGACCGTGCGGAACCCCATGCTGACGTTGACGGTCATCGGCCACAGCACGGCGTTGGCGGTGACGAAGACCAGCGCCGAGTCCGTCAGCCCGAACCACAGGATCGCCAGCGGCAGCACCGCCACCGACGGCAGCGGGTTGATCATGGAGGTCAGCAGGGTCAGCACGTCGTCGCCGATCTTTGTGGTGGTCGCCGCCACGGTGAGCACGACCGTGAGCGCGATGCCGATGCCCATGCCGGTCAGCAGCAGCCGCATGGTGGTCGCGGTGGCCACGGCGATGTCGCCGTTCGCCCAGCCGCGCGCGAACGCCTCCGCCACGTCGGCGGGGCCGACGAACACGAACCGGCTGACCCCCGACAGGGACGCGTACGCCTGCCAGATCGCGATCAGCACCGCGAACACGACGGTGCGCCGCGCCCAGGTCGGCAGGCGCGACCAGGGCGTGCCGCCGCGGCCGGTGTCGGCGGCACGCTCACCGGCCGGCGCGGCGGCGGGTGCGCCGGTGGACGCTTCAGGCGTGTCGGGCACGTCGGGCACGTCGGACGCGTCAGGCGCGTCAGGCGCGTCAGGCGCGTCAGGCGTGTCAGTCGATGAAGGCACGGTCGAGGTCCTCTCCCTCCTCGGCGAGCAGCGCGCGCAGGGTGCGCCGGGCGTCGGCGAAGCCGGGGGCGTCCGGCCGGTCCAGTCCGCCGACGTCGACGATCCGCTCGACGTGCGACGGGCGGCCCGCGAGCACGACCACGCGGTCGCCGAGCAGGATCGCCTCGTCGATGCTGTGCGTGACGAACAGCAGGGTCACCTTGGTGCGCGCCGCGATGTCGGCCAGCTCCCGCTGCAGGCGGCCCCGGGTCTGGGCGTCCAGCGCGCCGAACGGCTCGTCCATGAGCAGCATGAGCGGGTCGATGGCCAGCGCCCGGGCGATGGCCACCCGCTGCTTCATCCCGCCGGAGAGCTGGTGCGGGTAGCTGTCGAGCGCCCCCTGCAGACCCATGAGCTCCAGGTACTCGGCGGCCCTGCGCCTGGCGGTGTCGCGGTCGGCGCCCGTCACCCGCAGCGGGTAGGCGACGTTGCCGAGGACGGTGCGCCAGGGGAACAGCTGGTCGAACTCCTGGAACACCACGGCGCGGTCGGGGCCCGGCTCCGGGGCCTCCCGGCCGTCGACGACGATGCGGCCCGCCGACGGGCGCAGGAATCCGGCGACCGCCTTGAGGATCGTGGACTTCCCGCAGCCGGAGGGGCCGAGCAGCATCACCTTCTCGCCGCGCCGGACCTGGAAGCTCGCCTCCCCCACCGCGGGCAGGTACCGCCCCTGCCGCCGGTATCCGATCGCGACCCGGTCGACGACCAGCAGGGCCGCGTCGTCGCGGGCGCGGGCGGCCGTCGCGTCATCGCCCACCGCGCTCCTCCCAAATGAAATTAATCCAGTAGGAAATATGGAGTTTCATCATGCCGCTCGCCCGTCCGCTCCGCGGTCGCGCCCGGTCAGGCCGGTTCGGGGGCGGGCACGACCTCGACGTCCACCGGGACCGTCCGCGGGTACTTCAGGCCGGCGCCGGTGTTCAGCACGACGACCTCGTCGTCCTCGGCGAGCCAGCCCGATTCGCGCAGCTTGCGGGCGGCGGTGAAGGCGGCCGCGCCCTCCGGGCAGACGAAGGCGCCCTCCAGGGCCGCGACCGCGCGCAGGTCGGCGAGCAGCTCCTCGTCGGTGACGCCGACCGCGGTGCCCGAGGTCGCGGCCAGCGCGTCCAGGATGAGGAAGTCGCCGATCGGCCGGGGCACGTTGATGCCGAACGCGACCGTGGTCGCCCCCGACCAGAACTCGCTGTGCCGCTCGCCGCGCTCGAAGGCGCGCACGATCGGCGCGCACCCGGCGGCCTGGACCGCGACCAGGCGCGGCGGCGGGCCGCTGATCCACCCCAGCTCCGCCAGCTCGGTCAGCGCCTTGTGGATGCCGATCAGGCCGACGCCGCCGCCGGTCGGGTAGATGATCACGTCGGGCGTCCGCCAGCCGAGCTGCTCGACGATCTCCAGGCCCATGGTCTTCTTGCCCTCGATCCGGTACGGCTCCTTGAGCGTCGAGGCGTCGAAGACCTCCCCGTCCGCGCGCGCCACCAGCTCGCCGACCATTCGCCCGGCGTCGCTGATCAGGCCGTCCACCACGGTCAGGTCCGCCCCCGCGGCCGCGCACTCGCGCCGGGTGATCTCCGGCGCGTCGGCCGGCATGACGACGGTCGCGGTCAGGCCGGCGCGCGCCCCGTACACCGACCAGGCGGCGCCGGCGTTGCCGTTGGTGGGCATCGCCAGCCGCTTGATCCCCAGCTCGGCCGCGCGCGAGACGCCGACCGCGGCGCCCCGGGCCTTGAACGAACCGGTGGGCACCAGGCCCTCGTCCTTCATCAGCAGGCCGGGCAGGCCGATGCGGGCGCCGTAGCGGGGCATCGGCAGCAGCGGCGTCATCCCCTCGCCGAGCGTGACCACCGCGTCGGCGCTGCCGACCGGCAGCAGCTCGTGGTACCGCCACAGGTCGGGCGGCCGGCGGGCGAGGTCGCCGGGGCGCACCGCCGCCCGGACGGCGGCCAGGTCGTAGCGGGCCAGCAGCGGCGACGCGCACCTGCGGCACAGGTTCTGCGGCCGGTCGGCGGCGTGGACGGCGCCGCACCGCCCGCACTCCAGATGGGACAGGTGGCTGAAGCTCACGGGACCTCCTTCTCCGGCGTGCGGATGGCACGCTCCAGGACGTCGGCGGCGATGCCGAGGCACGCCTCGTCGATGTCGAACGCGGGACTGTGGTGCGGCGCGGGACTGGAGGCCCCGACCACCAGGTACGTCGCCTGTCCGCCCTGCTCCTGGACCGCCCGCATCAGGAACGTGGCGTCGTCGCTGGCGCCGAACCGGTGCGCGTGGTGCACGCGCGTCACCGCGGGCAGCGCCCGGGCCGCCGCGGCGATCGCGCGCACCGCGGCCGGGTCGCAGTCCGCCGTCGTGGCGGCGCCGATCCGCTCGGTCCGCACCCCGACCTCGTGCGCGGCGCCCGCGGCGTCCAGCACGGCGCGGGCCCGGCGCTCCAGCTCGTCGCAGACGTGCCCGGCGGTGGCCCGCAGCTCCAGCCGCAGCTCGGCGTCGGCCGCGACGATGTTGGGGGCCGTCCCGGCGCGCAGCATCCCGACGTTGACCCGCGTGTCGGCGGCGGCGAACCGGGGCAGGGCGTGCAGGCCGAGCACCGCCTGGGCGGCGGCGAGCAGGGCGTTGCGCCCCTCCTCGGGGGCGTGCGCGGCGTGCGCCTGGCGTCCGGTGAACACCGCGCGCAGCTTGGCGTTGGCGAAGAAGCCGCAGGTGCCCGCGGCGACCTCGCCGACCGGCAGCCCGACCCCGAGGTGCAGCGCGTACAGGCGGTCCACCGCGGCGACGGCGCCCGCGCCGAGCATCGCGCGGGCGCCCCGCCCGCCCTCCTCGGCGGGCTGGAACAGCAGCCGGATCCGCCCGGGGAAGCCCCCTTTCGCCAGCCGCCGCGCCAGTTCGAGGCCCACCGCGATGTGCCCGTCGTGGCCGCAGGCGTGCATGGCCTCGGGGTCGCGCGAGGCGAAGCCCTCCCGCGCCGGCGCGTGGCCGGGGTCGGCGGACTCGGCCAGGGGCAGCGCGTCGATGTCGATCCGGACGGCGGTCACCGGCCCGGGAGCGCCGCCGTCGAGCTCGGCGACCACCGCGGTGTGCCCGTCGCGCACGGCCCGCAGCCCGTCGTCGTCGGCGCCCCAGGCCCGCGCCCGGTCCGCGGCGCGGGCCAGCTCCCGCGGGCCGGGCAGCGCCGGGACGTCGGACAGGTCGATGGCGTCCGCGCCGGTGCGCACCCGGTAGCCGAGCCTGCGCAGCTCCGCCGCGATCGCGACCGACGTCCACAGCTCGGTGAACGCCGTCTCCGGATGCGCGTGGAAGAGGCGGCGCAGTCCGACCGCGTCCCGCTCCGCGACCGATATCCCACCATTCATGTCGGGAAAGCATATGATCTCGTCCGGACCGCTCGCACCGGGGTCGGCCCGCCCGCCGGAGCGGCGGCGACCGGGCGGTCGTAGTGTACTTTTCCTACTTGTATAGTTGGTTGCCGGCCCGGGCGGCGATCCGACCTTCCGTCCGCTCCGCCCGGCCGCTTCCCCGGAAGCCGCGCCCCGCGGCCACCGCCGCCAGGGCGCGGTCCGCTGTGCGCACACCCTGCGAGGAGACCATGCTCCCCAAGCGCGTCCTCGGCGCCATCGCCGCCCTGTCCGCCGCACTGACCCTGACCGCGTGCGGAGGCGGATCGTCGGACTCGTCGGACGCCTCGTCCGGCGGCAACCCCTACAAGCTGATCCAGGCGGGCACGCTGCGGGCGGGCACCCTGACCGACGCCCCGCCCAACGTCTACCTCAAGGACGGCAAGTTCACCGGGTTCGACAACGACCTGCTGACCGCCGTCGCCGCCAAGATCGGCCTCAAGGTGGAGTTCGTCGGCACCGACTTCTCGGCCCTGCTGACCCAGGTGGCCGCGCACCGGTTCGACGTGGGCAGCTCCTCCATCACCATCACCGAGGCGCGCAAGAAGACCGTCTCGTTCACCAACGGCTACGACTTCGGCTACTTCGGGCTCGACGTGCCGGCCGGGTCGCCGATCAAGAGCTTCCAGGAGCTCAAGGGCAAGCGCGTCGTGGTCGTCCAGGGCACGGTCCAGGACGACTACGCCACCAAGGAGGGGCTGAACCCGGTGCGCGTGCCCGACTACAACAGCGCCCTCAACAAGCTGAAGACCAAGACGGCCGACGCCTGGATCTCCCCCGCCGAGATCGGGGAGAAGACCGCCGCAGACAGCGGCGGCAAGGTCGTCCTGGCGGCCAAGGAGCTCAGCCCCGCGCCGACCGCGTTCGCCGTCGCCCACGACCGCCCGGAGCTGCTCGCGGCGCTGAACAGGGGCCTGGACGAGGTGATCGAGGACGGCACGTGGACCAGGCTGCAGCAGCAGTACTACCCGGGCCGCGCGATCCCGGCGGAGTTCAAGCCCGGCAGCGGGAACGTGGACCACCCGCCGGTCAACGGCTCGGCGTCGCCGTCCGCGTCGGCGTCCGGCGCCCGGTGACCGGAGCCGTCCGGATGCCGGCGGGCCGGGCCTGCGGAGGGCGTTGAACCGTGGACGTGCTGGCGACGCTGTGGGACAGCTTCTTCGACTGGTCCTCCATGCGCGAGGCGCTGGGGGACATGGTCACCACGGGGCTGCCCAACACGCTGATCCTGTCGATCACCTCGGCGCTGATCGGGACCGTGCTCGGGCTGCTGCTGGCCATGGCGGGCATCGCGCGGAGGCGGTGGCTGCGCTGGCCCGCGCGCGTCTACACCGACGTCTTCCGCGGCCTGCCCGCCGTGGTGACGATCCTGCTCATCGGGGTGGGCCTGGCGCAGCCGGCGATGGAGCTGTGGGGGCCCAACCCGTACCCGCTCGGCATCCTCGCGCTCGCGCTCATCGCCACCGCCTACATCGGCGAGATCTTCCGGTCCGGCATCCAGAGCGTCGAGGCCGGGCAGCTGGAGGCGGCCCGCGCGCTGGGCTTCTCGCACGCCGCGGCGATGGCGCTGGTGATCATCCCGCAGGGGGTGCGGCGGGTGCTGCCGGCGTGGGTCAACCAGCTCATCGCGCTCATCAAGGAGTCCAGCCTGGTGTACTTCCTCGGCCTGGCGGCCGGGCAGCGCGAGCTGTTCCGGATCGGGCAGGACGCGGCCGCCAACAGCGGCGACCAGTCCGCGCTCGTGCTGGCCGGCCTGTTCTACCTGGCGCTCACGGTGCCGCTCACCCACCTGGTGAACTTCGTCGACCGGCGGCTGCGGCACGGGCGCCGCCGGGACGGCGCGGGCACCGACGACGACGGCGGCATGCTGCTGCTCACCGGCGGGACGCCGGTGCCGGCGCAGGGCGAGGAGGCCGGATGAGCGACGAGGAGCGCACCGGGCCGGCCGCCGGAGGCGAACCGGCGTTCTCCCCGGCCGGGCTGACCGCCCGCGACATCCACCTCTCCTTCGGCCGCACCAAGGTGCTGCGCGGGGTGGACCTCGACGTGCCGCCGGGCGGGACGGCCTGCCTGATCGGCCCGTCCGGCTCCGGCAAGTCGACGTTCCTGCGGACCATCAACCGGCTGCTGGAGCCCGACCGCGGCGACATCCTGCTGGACGGGGTGAGCGTGCTGGACGGCGACCCCGACGCGCTGCGGCGGCAGATCGGCATGGTGTTCCAGCAGTTCAACCTGTTTCCGCACATGAGCGTGCTGCGGAACCTGACGCTGCCGCTGCGCCGGATCAGGAGGCTGTCCGCCGACGAGGCCGAGGAGACCGCCCGCCGCCAGCTCGAGCTGGTCGGGCTGGCCGACAAGGCCGGCGCGCGCCCGGGGAGCCTGTCGGGCGGGCAGCAGCAGCGCGTCGCCATCGCCCGCGCGCTGGCGATGCGGCCGCGCGTGATGCTGTTCGACGAGGCGACCTCCGCGCTCGACCCCGAGCTGGTCAAGGGCGTGCTGGGCATCATGTCCGACCTGTCCCGGCAGGGCATGACCATGGTGGTCGTCACGCACGAGATGGGCTTCGCCCGCGAGGTGGCCGACACGGTCGCCTTCCTGGACCGCGGTGTCGCCGTCGAGTCCGGGCCGCCCGAGCAGATCTTCGACGCGCCGCGGAGCCCGCGGCTGCGCCGGTTCCTCGCCGACGTCCTTTGACCCCGGCCCGGGCCGCGCCCTCCGGGTTCGGGGAACGCCTCCGCGACGGGCCGGACGGCGGCCGCGGCCCGTCTACGCTTGCCCGCGTGGACGCGATCTCCGACCTGCTCGACGGCCCCCGCGCCCGGGGCGCCTTCATGCTGCGGGCCGTGCTGGACCCGCCGTGGTCGCTCCGCATCGAGGACCGGGCGCCGCTGTGCGCGGTGGCGATGGTGCGGGGCGAGGCGTGGGTCACCGCGGACGGCGGGCGCCCCCTGCGGGCGGGGCCCGGCGACGTGGTGATCGCCCGCGGCCCGGACCCGTACGTGGTGGCCGACGACCCCGCCACCCCGCCGCAGGTGGTCATCCATCCCGGCGGGCGGTGCACCACCCTGCGCGGCGAGCCGCTGCGGCAGACGATGGCGCTGGGCGTGCGCACGTGGGGCAACAGCGCCGACGGCGCCACCTGCATGCTGATCGGCACCTACCGGATGCGCGGCGAGATCGCCGGGCGGCTGCCGGCGGCGCTGCCGCCGCTTCTGGTGTGGCCGGAGGGCGGGCGGCTGGTGCCGCTGCTCGGCGAGGAGATCGCCCGGGACGCGCCCGGCCAGGAGGTCGTCCTGGACCGGTTGCTGGACCTGCTGGTCATCGCGGTGCTGCGCGGCTGGTTCGCCCGTCCCGGCGCCGAGCCGCCGGGCTGGTACCGGGCGCACGGCGACCCGGTGGTGGGGCCCGCGCTGCGGATGCTGCACGACGACCCCGCGCACCCGTGGACGGTGGCGGCGCTGGCCGCGCGGGTGGGGGTGTCGCGGGCGGCGCTGGCGCGGCGGTTCGCCCGGCTGGTCGGCGAGCCGCCCATGGCGTACCTGACCGGGCTGCGGCTCGCCCGCGCCGCCGACCTGCTGCGCGACACCGACGCGACGGTCGAGGCGATCGCCCGCCGCGTCGGCTACGGCACCGCGTTCGCGCTGAGCACCGCGTTCAAGCGCGAACGCGGCGTCAGCCCGCAGGAGTTCCGCACCCGGGCGGCCGCTCACCTGGGCACATAGAGGCGGACGTCGTCGATCTGGGCGCCGCCCTCGTAGAAGTTCATGTGCGGGTCGCCGATGATGAAGTGGTCCGGGTAGGCCGACCCGGCGGGCCAGGTGTCGCGGTCGACGTGCGTGCCGCCCGGGCCCGACCAGGTCCATTCGCCGTTGAAGCGGCCGTCGTACTCCTCGGGCCGCTGGTTGTAGTGCCAGATCGGCTCGCCGTCCTGCACGAACGCGCGCGTGTAGCGGAACGTGGCCCGGCCGACGTGGGCGAACACGCCCGACATCTCCATGGTGTAGGCGCCGTCGCGCCGTTCGACGGCGAACCGGTAGCTCTCGCCGGGCAGCAGTTCGGGACGCAGGTCCACCTGGGAGACGATGGCGCCGCCCTTGGCGAACCCGCACTCGCTGTGCATGAGGTACTCGGTGCCGGGCTGGTCGGCGTAGCGGCGGTCGTCGGTCATGAAGATGGCGTTGACGCCGTTGCCGGTGCCCGCCGCGTACGGCTCGTACTGGCCCGTGGCGGGGTTGCAGTAGCGCAGCCCGGAGCCGGTGTACTTGTAGCGGTTGTAGGAGTCCATCGCCACTTTGCGGTGGACGTGGATGAAGACGTTGTTGTGCGGCGCCGGGCGGTCGTAGTCCATGATGCCCAGGTAGTAGAAGCCGTTGGCGTCGCTGCGGACGTCCGGCCACGAGCATTCGGGCCGGGAGAAGTCGCCGCCCGACGCCCAGGGGAAGTTGGTCTTGCAGCCGTCGGGCGCGTACCCGTTGATGCGGCCGTCGGGGTAGTCCCAGGAGCCGCCGCGTTGGCCGCCGAAGTCCAGGCCGCGCAACGTCACCTCGACCCGGTACTCGGCGGGCAGGGCGCGGGTCGAGCGGATGAGGACGCCGCCCTTGTGATTGGGCTCGTTCAGGTGCGCCGCGCCGCCCCGCGCGGTGAGGGTGGGGGCGCCGTCGGGGCGTCCGTCGCCGTCGTCGTCGCGGCCCGCCAGTTCGGCGGTGAGCCAGCCGCGCGCGCCGAACGCGAACGATTTGCGGTAGGTGCGGACCTTGGCCAGCTGCTCGCGGAACGCGGGCCCGCCGACGGCGTCGAAGAACGCGCCGTCGTTGTCGTACTCGTCCACGTCGTAGGCGCTGCCGGGGCCGTCGTCGTCGCGGAACCAGGCCGCGTGCCGGTCGTCGAGGGGGCGGTCGAACCCCTCGGCCGCGACCAGCCGCCAGCCGTCCCGCGCCGCCGGCCCCTCGGCGGCCGCCGGTTGCGCCATCGCCGCCGTCACCGCCAGCGGCAGCGCGAGCGCCGCCGCCCTCCGCAGGACCGCCTTCATCGCCGTTCCCTCCCGCCCGTCCGGCCGCCGTGGGCACGTGTCGCCGGCCCGCGACGCTAGAGCGGGATTCTGCGGGATACAACGGCAAATGTCGCCGTAATCGCTAGGCGGTGCCGCCGGGCAGGCCCGCCTTGTCGGGGACGACGCGGGGCAGGCCGCGCAGCCAGCCCGCCAGGTCCGCGGGCCACCAGCGTCCGGCGGTCAGCCCGCCGAGCGCGTCGGCGACCCGGGCGGCGGACGCGGGCGCGGGCACCACGCGGTTGGGCGCGGCCCCGGCGAGCACGCCGAGCCACCAGTGGCGGCGCGTGGCGGGCATGTCCTCGGGGTCGAGGACGACGTAGTAGTCGGGCAGCTCCAGGCGGTCGGCGCGCAGCGCGCCGACCGCCTCCTCGATGGCGACCTCCAGCCGCCCGGTCGCCGACACGCCGTCGAAGAACTCCACCCACGCGTCGCCGACCTCCGCCAGCGGGTCGGCGTCGTGCACGACGTAGGTCGCCTCGCCTCGCCTGACCAGGTCGGCGAACTCCTCGGGGTCGTGGTCGCCACGGGTCACGGCCCGCACGTTGGACAGCCCGCGGAGGCCGGCCACCACGCGCCGGGCCTCCTCGCCCGCCACCACGACCACCGTGCTGCTCGATAGCCGCATATCCCCCGATCCTAGGCGTTTGCTCCGGTGCGCGGCTTTCGTCGGACGGCGCTTTGTGCGGCGGCGGGGCCGCCCCTTCGAAACGGGCCTTTCGCGGCGCCGGGAGAAATCATGGCGTGATCTTGACCGGCATCACATCCGCGGCGGGAACCGGCGGCGGCCCGGCGGCGTTTCACCCCGTATCCCGCCTCACCGCTGTGAGATCATGCGGGGCACATTCGCACCCGACGACGAGGAGTGAGATGACCGCCAAACCGACCGAGGTGGACCTGCACGACGTTTTCACACGGGGGGACCTCGGCGGTGACGACAGGCTCGACCTGATGGAGTTCGGCGTGTGCCTCGACAGCCTGGGGCTGTCGTGGACGCGGGCCGAGGTCCAGGACAGGTTCGAAACGGCCGACACCAACCGCGACGGCTTCATCTCCTACCCCGAGTTCCGCGACCTGCTCGAGACCCGAGGCTGGGTCGTGCGGAGGTCGGCGCAGAGCTGAGCCGCGGGCGCCGGGCCGCGCAGTGGACACCCGCGCGGCCCGGCCGCCCTGGCCCTCCGGGTCCGGGAGGCCGGGGTCAGACGGCCCGGCCGCGCAGGCTCCGGTACAGGCGCACCAGTTCGGCGGTGGACGCGTCCGGCGCGTCCTGCGGCGGCTCGGCCGAGGTCAGCGCGGGCGTCAGCTCGTTCGCCATCACCTTGCCCAGCTCCACGCCCCACTGGTCGAAGGAGTCGATCCCCCAGATCGTCCCCTCCACGAACACGATGTGCTCGTAGAGCGCGATGAGCTGCCCCAGCGTGGACGGGGTGAGCCGGGGCGCCAGGATCGTGTTGGTGGGCCGGTTGCCCGGCATGACCTTGTGCGGCACCAGCGCGGCGGGCGTGCCCTCGGCGGCGATCTCCTCGGCGGTCTTGCCGAACGCCAGCGCGGACGTCTGCGCCAGCATGTTGGCCACCAGCAGGTCGTGCATGCCCGCGCCGTCGCCGGCCGGGACGTCCTCGAACGGCTCGGCGAACCCGATGAAGTCCGACGGCACCAGCCGGGTGCCCTGGTGCAGCAGCTGGTAGAAGGCGTGCTGCCCGTTGGTGCCGGGCTCCCCCCAGAAGATCTCGCCGGTCTGCGCCACGACCGGGGCGCCGTCGGCGCGCACCGACTTGCCGTTGGACTCCATGGTGAGCTGCTGCAGGTACGCCGGGAAGCGCGCCAGCCGCTGGCTGTAGGGCAGCACGGCCCGGGTCTGCGCGCCGAAGAAATCGGTGTACCACACGCCGAGCAGCGCCATCAGCACCGGCATGTTCGCCTCGAACGGGGCGGTGCGGAAGTGCTCGTCGATGGTGTGGAACCCGGCGAGCATCTCGCGGAACCGGTCCGGCCCCACGGCGATCATCAGGGACAGGCCGATCGCCGAGTCCATCGAGTAGCGGCCGCCGACCCAGTCCCAGAACCCGAACATGTTGGCGGTGTCGATGCCGAAGTCGGCGACCCGCTGCGCGTTGGTGGACACGGCGACGAAGTGCCGCGACACCGCCTCGTCGGAGCCCAGCCGCTCCACCAGCCAGCGGCGGGCGGCGCGCGCGTTGGTCAGCGTCTCCAGCGTGCCGAACGTCTTGGAGCTGACCACGAACAGCGTGCGCTCGGGGTCGAGGCCGGCCAGCGTCCCGGCGACGTCGGCCGGGTCCACGTTGGACACGAACCGGCAGGCGATGCCCGCGTCGGCGTAGTCGCGCAGCGCCTCGTAGGCCATGGCGGGGCCGAGGTCGGACCCGCCGATGCCGATGTTGACGACGTGCGCGATCGGCTTGCCGGTGAAGCCCGTCCACTTGCCGGAGCGCACCCGCTCGGCGAACTCGGCCATGCGGTCCAGGACGGCGTGCACGTCGGCCACCACGTCCTGCCCGTCCACGGTCAGGCTCGCGTCGCGCGGCAGCCGCAGCGCGGTGTGCAGGACGGCGCGGTCCTCGCTGACGTTGATGTGCTCGCCGGTGAACATCGCCTCGATGCGCTCGCGCAGCCCGGCGCGTTCGGCGAGCGCCACCAGCAGGCGGATCGTCTCGTCGGTGGCGCGGTGCTTGGAGTAGTCGAGGTGAAGGTCCCCCGCGGTCACCCTCATGCGGGTCGCACGCCCGGGATCCTCCGCGAACAGCTCCCGCAGATGCCGTCCGGCCAGCGCGGTGTGGTGCTCGGCCAGCTCCCGCCACTCGGCCGTCTCGGTGATATCAGCCATCGCTCCCACTCATCTCCTCGGCGGTGCCGGGCGGGGCGCCGGCATGCCCCCGGACGCCGCGCCCACCCGACATGGCGATCATAGGTTGACCGTCCGTGCCTTCACCCGTCGCACCACGTGGTCGGTACGGGTCGGGCGCCGCCCGGGCGCTGTAGCAGGATGGGGACCGGGAAGATCGAACTGTCGGAGAGAACCAGGGGGGACATATGTCGAAGCCGCCGCTGCCCGAATCCGCGGTCGCCATGCTCAAGAAGCCGAACCCGGCGGTCATCACCACGCTGCGCCCCGACGGGCAGCCGGTGTCCACCGCGACGTGGTACCTGTGGGAGGACGACGGGCGGGTGCTGGTCAACATGGACGAGGGCCGCAAGCGCCTGCAGCATCTGCGCAACGACCCGCGGGTCTCGCTCACCGTGCTCGACGCGTCCGACTGGTACACCCACGTCACCGTCGTGGGCCGCGTCGTCGACATCGGCGAGGACGAGGGCCTGGCCGGCATCGACCGGCTGTCGCGGCACTACCTCGGCCAGCCGTACTCGGTGCGGGACCGGGCCCGCTTCAACGCCTGGATCGAGATCGACCGCTGGCACGGCTGGGGCGCCCACCGCGACAGCGACCAGGTCAGCGGCTGAGCGGGACGCCGCGAGGTTCCCGGCGGCGGCCCGCGATGCCGGATCCACCGCCCGTGTCGCCCGCGCGCCGCCGCCGGCCTCGCCCCGCCGCCCTCGTGTTCGGCGTGCATGCGGCCGCGGCGCAAACGGCGACCTTTCCGGACACGTCCCAGCGCCGCACGCGCCGACGCACCGCCCCTCCCCCACCGGCCGCGTCGGCCCTGCGGACACAGTTCCCGACGACGGACCACCGCGGAGAAGGTGCGGCGAGATGGCCGATCCCGAAGAGATGGCGGCACGGCTGCGGCACGTCTACTGGATCGGCGGCGGAAGCGGCGCCGGGAAGTCGACGGTCGCCCGCCGCCTGGCCGACCGCCACGGCTGGCGGCTCTACGGAACCGACGAGGCGATGCGGGACCACGCCGCCCGGACCACCCCCGCGAATGCTCCCTCTCTGCATGAATTTCTCGCCATGGACATGGACGAGCGGTGGGTGAACCGGTCCCCCGAGGTGATGCTCGACACCTTCCACTGGTTCCGGGGCGAGGGCTTCCACCTGATCGTCGAAGACCTCCTGGCCCTGCCGCGGGAACCGTGCGTCGTCGAGGGCTTCCGGTTGCTGCCGCACCTGGTGCGGCCTCTCCTCGCCGATCCGGACAAGGCAGTCTGGCTGCTCCCCACTCCCGAATTCCGCCGGGCCGCCTTCCGGAGCCGCGCCGCGCCCGGGGAGGGATTCGTCTGGAAGACCGGCGATCCGGCGCGGGCGGAGCGCAATCTCGCCGAGCGCGACCATCTGTTCACGATGCGCCTGCAGGAGGAGGCCGCGCGTCTCGGCCTGCGCACCGTCCGGGTGGACACCTCGATGACCGAGGCCGCTCTCCTCGCCCGAGTGGCCGGGGCGTTCGGGCTCTGACACGGTCAGGCGGGACCGGGCGGAAGGTGCACGGTCATGATGAAGTCGCAGGGCCCGGTGCCGGAGCCGCGGTAGGTGTGGGGTGAGTCGCCGTCGAAGGTGGCGGTCTGCCCGGCCGCGACGGTGTGCTCGGCGCCGTCGACGACGAGGGTCATCTCTCCGGCGGTGACGCTGATCGTCTCGATGACGCCCGCCTGATGGGGGTGGCTGGGGTACGCCTCTCCGGGGTGCAGCCGCCACCGCCAGACCTCGACGGGTGCGGGGCCGGGGGTGACCAGCATGAGGCGGGCCTCGCCGCCGTGCTCGCCCGTCCACAGCGGTGCGACGTCCTCGGCGGTGGCGACGCGGACGGTCCGCTCTTCGGGCGGGCCCTGCATCAGGGCGGGCACGGGGATGCCGAGGGTGTCGGCGAGCCGGACGAGGGTGGCCAGGTTGGGGTTGCCCTGGGCCTTCTCCAGCGCGGCGAGGGCGCCTTTGGAGACCCCCGCGCGGCGGCCGAGCTCCTCCAGGGACAGGCCCGCGCGGACGCGGGCGGCCCGGACGTTGCGGGCGACGGTCCTCAACGCGGCGTCGTTCTCGCTCATCTGAGCACCACTCCCCCGCTCGGCCGGTCGGTTCAATGTACCTCACGGTCGTTCGATTGGCGCGCGCCGGTCATTTTGATGTACTTTGCGGTCGTTCGATTGACCGCGTCGGGGGGATGCCGTGATCGCGTTGCTGATGGCTCTGGCCAGCTCACTGGCCTACGGGTGCGCCGACTTCCTCGGCGGCCTGGGCGCCCGCAGGGCGCATGTGCTGCGGACGGTCATGGTCGCCGCCCCCGCGAGCCTGGTGGTCGAGCTGCTGCTGTGGCCGGTTCTCGGGGCCTCGTTCAGCACCGGCGTGCTGGTGTGGGGCGCGGCGTCGGGGGTGGCCTCGGCGGCGGCGTTCACGCTGCTGTACCGGACGCTGGCGCTCGGCCCGATGAACGTGCTGTCACCGG
Organism: Actinomadura keratinilytica; assembly: GCF_039539665.1. Taxonomy (NCBI): domain Bacteria; kingdom Bacillati; phylum Actinomycetota; class Actinomycetes; order Streptosporangiales; family Thermomonosporaceae; genus Actinomadura; species Actinomadura keratinilytica. Next base: position 14,958 of record NZ_BAABDO010000058.1, on the reverse strand, counting down.
TCACCGCGCTGGTGTCGGCCATGCTGCCGGTCATCGTCGGCCTGGCGCAGGGCGAGCACCTGTCGGCGGCCGGGCTGGTGGGGCTGCCGCTGGCGCTGGTGGCGGTGGTGCTGGTCAGCGCCGGGCCCGGCGCCGCCTCGGCCCGCCCGTCCGGGACGGCGCTGCTGCTGGCGTTCGGCGCCGGAGCGGCGATCGCCCTCCAGCTGATCTGCCTGCACCAGGCGCCGTCCGACAGCGGGGTGGCGCCGCTGATCACCGGCCGGGCGGTGTCGTCGGCGGTCACGCTCACCGCCGCGGCGGTGATGTTGCGCAGGCTGGGCGAGGAGCGGCCCGCCTACGCCCTGTCGGCCGCCGCCGGAATGCTGGACTCGGTCGCCAACCTGCTGTTCCTGCTCGCCGCCCGAAGCGGCGACCTGTCGATCGTCGCGGTGATCATCGCCCTGTACCCGGCCGGAACGGTCCTGCTGGCCCGCGGGGTGCTGCGCGAACGGATCGCCCGGGGCCAACTGGCCGGCCTGGGCACCGCCGCCACCGCGGTGAGCCTCCTGGCCCTCACCTGACCCCGCCCGCACGGCCCGGGACGACGGCCCGGTCAACCTCCCGAAGGAAGCCCGCGCAGGTTCTTGACGATGCTCTCGGCCGCGAACGCCTCGATCTGCTGGTCCAACCGGCCCGCGGCGGGGCCCCGCCGGTATCGCGGAGAGGCCAACTCCGGACGCAGGCGGTCGAGGCGCCGCAGCAACGCTTCGATTCTTCTGCTCGGTGGCAGCTCCAGGACCGGCCCGAGTGTGGACACCGCGGCATCGAGGTCGCCATTGCGCACCTGCACCGTGGCCAGGTCGATCATGTTGCACATCACGTAGCCGAAATAGTGGTCCTCGCCGGGCTCGGGACCCGCCTCGTAGAGGGCGGCGGCTTGCCGCAGTCCGTCGGCCGCCTCGCGTCGAGCGGCGGGTATGGGCACCTCCGGCAGTGCGCTGCCCGCGAGGAAGTGCTCGGTGGCACGGGACAGGCCGAACTCTCCGCCGATCTCCAGCACCTCGTTGGGGCGGGTGCGTTCGCGCGCGTCATGGGCCGCCTTGATCGCCTGGCGGGCGGCGTCCGCGTCCCCGAGTCGCGCGGACGCGCGGGCGTGGCGGAGGTGCAGCTGGGCGGCGATCGGCCCGTCCCCGAAATACTTCAGCCCGCCGAGGGCGAGGTCACGGCTGCGGCGCGGGCGCTCCCAGTACACGATGCCGGCCAGTTCCAGCCGCAACTGCGCCATCAGCGGCCGGTGGTCGATCATCTGCGCGTACACCAACCCGGACCGCACCAGCTCCTCGGCGGCCTGCCGGTTGCCGAGGCCGTTGGCGGCGGCGGCCATCAGCGAATGCAGGACTCCCAGCAGGAAGTACAGCTCGATCGCGTCGCGCGGCCAGGTGCGGCGCTCCAGCGCGGCCCAGATCCTGCGCCGCAGCGCGTTCATCTCCCGGAACACCGAGAAGGGGTCGCCGACCATGTGATCGTGCGACGGCCGCACCACGTCGGCGCGGAACCGTTCGGGGGTGGCCTCGCCGCTGTCACGCGGTTCGGCCCCTTCCGCGTGCGCGCCGGGTTCGCGGACCGCCATGGTCACCATCTCATGCTCAGGGCTTGTCGCCTGCTTGATCAGCCTCCGGAGGGCGTTCACACCGTTCGTCCGCGGTGTCTGCCGGGCGGCACATCGTGCGCCGTTGCGCGATGCCTCTCTCGCCGCGGTCTCAACCGCGACACCTCCGCCTTGGTCGCCACCTTGTGCTCAGGGCTCGTCGGCCGCTCGGTCAGCCTCCGGAGGGCAGGTCGCGCAGGTCCTCGATGATCGACTCGCGGCCGAACGCCTCGATCCGCTCGTCGAGTTCGGCCGCGGCCGCGCTGCCCCGGTAGCGGGGCTGCGCCAGCTCCGCGCGGACGTTCGTCAGCGCCTTCGGGAGCGCCTCGATCCGCTTGGCGATGGGAAGCTCGAACACCTTGCTGAGGTCCACGGCGTCGAGCTGGCCGTCGCGCACCTGCGCCAGGGCGAGGTTGACATGGTTGATCGCCTCGCAGCCGTAGCTGCGCACCGCCTCCGGTTCGGCGGCGAAGAGGTCGGCCGCCCGGGTCAGCTCGGCGATGGTGTCGCGTTCGTTGCCCCGCTCCGCCACGAGGGTGTTGCCCGCGAGGTAGGCCCGCTTGGCGGGCGGGCAGGCGAACTGGCCGCCGATGTCGTCGTGGATCTCGTCGCGGTGCGGCCGCTCCGCCGCGTCGCGGGCCGCCTCGATCGCCCGCTTGGCCCCGGAGACGTCGCCCAGCTTGGCCGCCGCCTGCGCGTACAGCAGGTGGAACCGGGCCGCACCGTGCCCGTCGGGGAGGTACTGGAGGGCACTCTCGGCGAGGTCGCGGGCCTGCCTGGGCCTGTCTCGCCAGTAGGCGGTCGAGGACGCACTCCCCCGCAGGAAGGCCATGAGCGGGCGGTGGTCGATGGCGATCGCGTACGCCCAGCCCGCGCGCAGCAGCTCGTCGGCCGCGTGCTCGTAGCCGAGATCGTCGACAGCGTTGGCCATGAGCGCGTTAAGCGTGCCGATGAGCAGGTAGAGCTCGGTGGTGTCGCGCGGCCAGAGGCGCTTGTCGAGCGCGGCGTACATCCGCCTGCGGACCCGGCGCATCTCCATCAGGAGCGGAAGGGGGGAGCCCGTGAGGTACTCGTGGGAGAGCCTGATGACATCGGCCCGCAGTTGTTCGAGCGTCGCCTCGCCGATGTCGCGCCGTTCCGCCTGCTCGGCGTGCTCGCTTCCTTCGTGGGCCACCATGATCACCACCTCGCGTCCGGAAATGTCGTCCTCGTATTCACCGCTTTGACCGTACGCGAGATTCTCCTCGTTTTGCACCCCCGGATCGGGAGAGCGGGATTTGATCAATTCGAGGAGGGTGAGGCGCTGGGGCTTGGGGAGGTGGGAAAGATCGTCCTCGTCCACCAGAAGGGTGAGATCGGTTTCGAAGACCTCGGCCAGGGCGCGCAGGTATTCCAGGCGGGGGCGCTCCCCGCCGTGCGGCCAGCGCTCGTAGGCGCCGATGCGGGTGCCGGACATGGGGGCCCGGCCCTCCTCGTCGTGCAGGCGGTTGTACCGGTCGGCGGCGGCGTCCTGCGACCAGCCGTGGGCGTACCGCCAGGCGATGCGGGGGCGGTATCCCCAGCGGCGCATCATCTCCTCGGCGATGTCCCGGCGGGTGCGGCCGTCGGCGAGCATGCGTTCCCGCAGGGCGTCGCGCTGTCGTTTACTCGCTCCCGAATGGGGCATTTCGGTTGCCTCCCTTCGTGGGTTCGAGGTCTATTAAGCATGGTTTTTTACAAGATCGCATTCGTGGATCGTGAAAAGGGGTGTCGGTGACCGTGGAAATGAGGGGGTGACTTCACGTAATCGCAGGTCGGGCGGCGGGGGCGGGGCGCAGAAAGGGTTTCCGGAACCTCACGTGTCGCGGAGCGTGGCCGCTTGTTGACTGTGCGTCCCCGTTTCGGCGACGTGGAGAGGCGAGGCGATGTGGCGGGCGGTGCGCGATCTGGCGGCGGGAGAGGTGGCGGCGTGGGGGTTGCCCGGCGACCGCACGTGCGCGGGGTTCGCCCGGGGCGCGGTCGGTGAGCTGCTGGGCGGGCTGCGGATCGCGCCGGAGACCGTCCGGGACGCGCAGACCATGGTCAGCGAGGCGGCCACCAACGCCTACGAGCACGCGCAGCTCCCACCCGGCGTGCCGGGCGGGTGGGAGCTGTGGGCGTTCCGGGCGGGTCGGGGGGTGGTGTGCGGGGTGTTCGATCCGGTGCCGGGCAAGCCGCTGCCCGCGCGTCCCGTGCGGCCGGATCCGTTCCAGGTGCACGGGCGCGGGCTGGCGATCCTGCAGGAGCTGTCCCGGGGCGCCTGGGGCGTGCACCTGACGCGGGGGCAGCTCGGCGGGCACGTGCCGGGCAAGGTCGTCTGGTTCCGCTGCCCGGCGGTCGTGGCCCTGCCCGTGCCGCTGCCGCGCGGTGAGGCGGAGATGGCGCGGACCCTCCGGGACAGGCTGCGGGCGCGGGGCGTGCAGGGCACCATCCTGGCCTCGTGCCCGCAGATGGCGTGCGTGTCGGTGTGCCGGGGCCTGGACGTGTGGTGCCGGGACGGGCGGTTCTTCATCCGCGAGGCCGCGCGGTCGAGCGTGTGGGCGGGCGAGGAGCGGGCCGCGGTGGTCGAGCACGCCGTCCGCCGGTACGAGGAGATCCGCTCCTTTCCGGCGCGCGCCTGACCCGGCGGGTGGTCACAGGGTGCGGCGCAGCGAGGCGGCCAGTTCGATCGTGCGGGCCTGCTCCTCGGGGGTGCCCATGGCGACGACCACCAGTTCGGTGGCGCCCGCGTCCCGGTAGGCGCGGACGGCGCGCTCGACCTCGGCTTCGTCGCCCAGCGCGGCCGTCTGCTCCGGGCCGTCGAGGCCCTGCCGGTCGAGGAGCGCCTTGTAGGCGGGCAGCTCGGCGACTCCGGCGAACTGCTCGGCGAGGGTGCGGCGCAGGCCGTCGGGGTCGGCGGTCACGCTCGCCAGGAACGTCACGACGACGCGCGGGGCCGGGCGGCCCGCCTCCTCGGCGGCGCGGACGATCGACGGGGCCACATGGTCGGCGATCACCGGGGGGTTCGCCCAGGTGGTGACCGTGCCGTCGGCGAGCCGTCCCGCGATCCGCAGCATCTGCGGGCCGAGCGCCGCCAGCAGCACCGGGGGCGGCTCGGCGCCGGGCACGTCCACGCGGCCCACCGCCGTCAGGGTCTCCCCCCTGTACTCGACGTCCTCGCCGCGCAGCAGGGGGCGCAGGGCGGTCAGGTACTCGCGGACGTGGCGGACCGGCCGGTCGTAGGAGTAGCCGTACCAGCCCTCCATCATCGACGGGTGGCCCGGGCCGATGCCGAGGACGAGCCGGTTCCCGGTCGCGGCCTGCACGCTGAGCGCCTGCCCGGCCAGGGCGAGGGGGTGCCGGGGGTAGGTCGGCACGACCGCGACGCCGACGTCGATGCCGGGGACCTCGCGTCCGGCCAGCGCCGCCGCGGTGAGCGCGTCCCAGGACAGCACCTGGCTGAAGTGGACGGCGTCCAGCCCGGCGTCGGCGGCGCGCACCCGCTCGATGATGCCGTCCAGGTCCGCGCCGTCGGTGAACACGAAGGTTCCGATGCGCATGGCGCCTCCATAAGGTGAAGCGGATGTTCCGGTTCGTCCTCAGACTAATATGAATCCGGGATTCCGGGGAGGAGGTCGGGCGATGCGGGCCGACGCGCGGCGCAACCGCGAGCGGATCACCGCGGCGGCGCTGGAGCTGTTCGCCGAGCGCGGGCCGGGGGTGTCCATGGAGGAGCTCGCGCGGGCCGCCGGGCTCGGCGTCGGCACGCTCTACCGGCACTTCCCCGACCGGCGGGCGCTGGTCCGGGAGATCGCGGCGGTCACGCTGGAGGGGCTCCTGCAGGCCGCCCGCGACGCCGCCGCCCGCGACGTGCCGCGCTGGGACGTGCTGCGCGAGATGGTCGTGCAGGCCGCCGGGCAGCCGATGGGCCTGCTGAAGTCGCTGCTGGAGGACGGGGACGCCGAGGCGCCCCGGCTGCGCGAACTGCGGGACGCCTACAACGCCGCGCTGGCCGGGATCGTCCGGGCCGCGCAGGAGGAGGGCGCGCTGCGCCGCGACCTGGCCCCGGACCAGGTGCTGGAGCTGCTCAGCGTGGTGCTGTGCCGTCCCGGCGCACGCGGCGACGACGCCGTCGTCACCGTGATGCTCGACGGCCTGCGCGCGGGCGCGGCCGGGTGACGGCGGTCCGGGAAAGGCGAAGGGCCCCCGCGGCGCAGCGGGAGGGCCCTTCGGTGATCAGGAGTCAGCTGATGCGCTGGGGGACGCCCCAGGGGTTGTCGTCGCGCAGCGGCGGCGGGAGGAGGTCCTGCGGCCACTGCTGGTAGGCGACCGGGCGCAGGAACCGCTCGATCGCCGCCGTGCCGACGGACGTGGTCGACGGCGCGGTGGTCGCGGGGAACGGGCCGCCGTGCTGCATGGCGTGGGTGACGGCGACGCCGGTGGGCCACTGGTTCCACAGCACCCGGCCGCTGCGGTCGGCCAGCACCCGGGCCAGCGCGGCCAGCTCGCCCGTCTCGCCGTCCTCGCCGTGCAGGGTCGCGGTGAGCTGGCCGGGCAGCGCGGCGACGGCGCCCGCGACGTCGGCCAGCCGCTCGTAGACCACCACCAGGCCGAGCGGGCCGAAGCACTCCTCGGCGGCGCCCGGGTCGGCGGTGAACGCGGCCAGGTCCATCGCCAGCAGCCGGGGCGCGGCCGAGTCCTCGTCGGACGGCCACACCAGGCGCCGCACGCCGGGACGCCCGCCCAGCTCGCGCGCCGTCGCCAGGAACCCGCTCACAATCCGGTCGTTCAGCATCGGCGCCTCGGCGACCTCGCCGAGCAGCGCGGTGATGCGGTCGAGCAGGCCGCCGCCCGCCGGGACGAACAGGATGCCGGGGTTGGTGCAGAACTGCCCGGCGCCCAGGGTCAGCGATCCGACATACCCCTTGGCGATCTCCTCGGCGCGGGCGGCCGCCGCCCCGGGCGTCACCACGACCGGGTTGACGCTGCCCAGCTCGCCGAAGAACGGGATGGGCACGTCGCGTTCGGCGGCGATGCGGGCCAGCGCCAGCCCGCCGCGCTGCGAGCCGGTGAACGCGGCCGCCGCGATCCCCGGGTGCCGCAGCGCCTCGACGCCCTCGGCCTCGCCCTCGATCAACCCGAACACCCCGTCGGGCGCCCCGGCGTCCGCCAGCGCCCGCGCGACGATCTCGCCGGTGCGGCGCGACAGCCGCGGATGCCCCGGGTGGGCCTTGAGGACCACCGGGCAGCCCGCCGCCCACGCCGAGGCGGTGTCGCCGCCCGCGACGCTGAACGCGAACGGGAAGTTGCTGGCCGCGAACACCAGGACCGGGCCCAGCGCCGTGCGGAAGCGGCGCACGTCGGGACGCGGGCCGGGGGGCCATTCGGGGTCGGGGCGGTCGATGCGGACGTCGTAGAAGTCGCCGGCCAGCACCACCTCGGCGAACAGGCGCAACTGGAAGGTGGTGCGGGTCAGCTCGCCGTTCAGCCGGGTCGGGCCGAGGCGGGTCTCCTCGTCGGCCAGCGGCACCAGTTCCTCGCGCGCCGCCTCCAGGGCGTCGGCGACGGCGTTCAGCGCCGCGGCCCGCTCCTTGGGCGAGGCGGCGGCCCACGGCTCCGCGGCGGCCACCGCCGCCGACACGGCTCGGTCGGGCGTCAACACGCTCATGTTCACTCCATTCCTCAGCCTCGCGGCTCCGCGTCGGAGATCCGCTCGGCCGAACGACGGTACCCGTAGCAGCCGTACACGACCAGGCCGAGCACCATCCACACCGCGAACCGCACCCAGGTGACCCAGTCCAGGTTGGCGATCAGCCAGATGGAGAACCCGATGCCGACCAGCGGCACGACCGGCACCCACGGGGTGCGGAACGAGCGGGGCAGGTCGGGCCGGGTGCGGCGCAGCACCGTCACCGCGGCGGCGACCACGATGAACGCCATGAGGATGCCGATGTTGGTCAGGTCGGCCGCCTCGCGGATCGGCAGGAACCCGGCGATGACCGCCGAGCCGACGCCGACCAGCCAGATGACGCGGGTGGGGACGTGCCGGCGCGGGTGGTTGCGGGCGAACCAGGACGGCAGCAGCCCGTCCCGGCTCATCGCGAACCACACCCGGGTGACCGCCAGCATGTTGGCCAGCGCGGAGGTGGCGATGCCCAGCACCGCGCCGACCGCCACGATCGTGCCGAGCCAGGCCAGGCCCACCGACGCCAGCGCGCTGGAGAACGGGCTCTTGACGTCGATGTCGCGGTAGTCCTGCATGCCCAGCATCACCAGGCACACCAGCAGGTAGATCACGGCGGCGATGCCCAGGGAGACGACGATGGCCTTGGGCAGCACCCGCTTGGCCTCGGCGCTCTCCTCGGCGGCCGCGCTCATCGCGTCGTAGCCGTACACGGCGAAGAACGCGGTGGCCGCGCCGGTGACCGCGCCGCCGAGCCCGAACGGCAGGAACGGGGTGTAGTTGCCGGCGGAGATGTGGAACGCGCCCGCGATGATCACCAGGGCCACGATACCGAGCTTGACGGCGACCAGGATCGTCTCGAACCGGGCCGACTCCCTGGTGCCGCGCGACAGCACGAACGCCAGCAGCAGGCACAGCAGCGCCGCGAACAGGTCCACCTTGTGCCCGGCGCCGGTGCCGGGCGCGCCGAGGGCCCAGTCCGGCAGCGAGAACCCCATCTGGTCGGTCAGGTACGACAGGTAGCCGGAGATCGCGATGGCCACCACCGCGACGATCGCGGTGTACTCCAGCAGCAGGTCCCAGCCGATGGCCCAGCCGACCAGCTCGCCGAGGGTGGCGTAGGAGTAGGTGTAGGCGGAGCCGGCCTTGGGGATCAGGCCGGCGAACTCGGCGTAGCACAGCGCGGCGGCGCCGCTGGCCACGATGGCGATCAGGAACGAGATCATCACGCCGGGTCCGGCGTCGTCGTGCGCGACGACGCCGGCCAGCGAGAAGACGCCCGCGCCGACCAGGCCGCCGAGGCTGAGCGCCACCAGCTGCCACAGGCCCATGGTGCGGCGCAGTCCGCCGGCGGTCTCCTCCTCGGAGGTGTCGACGGGCTTGAGGCGGAACATGCCCGCCCGGGAGAACGGCCCCGCACCGGAGCGGGCGGCGGCGGATCTGGTCGTTGGGCTTGTCTGGGACATGACGGTCCCTCCCGACAGGAAAACAAAAAGGGGTGGGTGATCGAGGGCCGCCGGGGTCGCCGGCGGCGGTGGGCGCGCCGCGAGGGCACGTCGGGGAATCGGCCGGACCGGTCGGCTAGAGGACGAAGCCGTGCGGGAAGGGGTCGGCCGGGTCGAGCAGGTAGGTGGCGGTGCCGGTGATCCAGGCGCGGCCGGAGAACTCGGGGACGACGGCGGGCACGCCGCCGACCTCGGCGGTGTCGACCAGGCGGCCGGTGAACCGGGTGCCGATGAAGGACTCGTTGACGAAGTCGGTGTGCAGGGGCAGCTCGCCGCGCGCGTGCAGCTGCGCCATGCGCGCGCAGGTGCCGGTGCCGCACGGCGACCGGTCGAACCAGCCGGGGTGGATGGCCATCGCGTTGCGCGAGTGCCGGGCGTCCGAGCCGGGCGCCAGGAACTGCACGTGCTTGCAGCCGCCGATCAGCGGGTCGGCCGGGTGGCGCGGCGGGTCCTGCTCGTTGATCGCCGCCATGATCGCCAGCCCGGCGCGCAGGATGTCGTCCTTGCGGGAGCGGTCGAACGGCAGGCCCAGCGGCTCCAGCTCGGTGATGGCGTAGAAGTTGCCGCCGTAGGCCATGTCGTAGCGCACCTCGCCGAGGCCCGGGACGTCGACGACGGCGTCGCGCCGGGCGGCGAAGGCGGGCACGTTGCGCAGGGTGACCTGCTCGGCGACGCCGTCGCGCACCGCCACGCGCGCCTCCACCAGCCCGGCCGGGGTGTCCAGCCGCACCAGCGTCTCCGGTTCGGCCACCTCGACCATGCCGGTCTCCACCAGCACCGTCGCGACCCCGATGGTGCCGTGGCCGCACATCGGCAGGAACCCGCTGACCTCGATGTACAGCACGCCCCAGTCGGCGTCCGGACGGGTGGGCGGCTGCAGGATCGCGCCGCTCATCGCCGCGTGGCCGCGCGGCTCGTCCATCAGGAAGCGGCGCAGCCCGTCCAAATGCTCGATCGCGTACCGGCGGCGTTCGGCCATGGTGTCACCGGGGACCGGCGCCACGCCGCCGGTGACGACGCGGGTGGGCATGCCCTCGGTGTGCGAGTCGACGGCGGCGATGCTGCGCACCGACCTCATGCGCGTGCCTTCCTCTCCTCCAGGGCGGCGATCGCCCGCTGCATGTCGGCGGTGACCGCGGCGCGGTGCTCGTCGACCAGCGGGCCGCGCGGCGGGCGGCAGGGTCCGCCGTACCGGCCGACCATGTCCATGCCGAGCTTGATGGCCTGGACGAACTCGGTGCGCGAGTCCCACCGGAACGCCGCGACGAGCGGCTCGTACAGCGCCCGCGCCTCCTCCAGCTTGCCCGCCGTGGCGAGCGCGAACAGCTCGGCGGACTCGGCGGGGAACACGTTGGGGAACCCGGCGAACCAGCCGGTGGCGCCCATGAGCAGGGCCTCCAGGGTGACGTCGTCGGCGCCCGCGACGACCTCCAGGCCGGGGGCCTTCTCGCGGATCTCCAGGACGCGGCGCACGTCGCCGGAGAACTCCTTGACCGCGACGACGTTGTCGATCTGCGCGATCTCGGCGAGCAGGTCGGGGGTCAGGTCGACCTTGGTGTCGATGGGGTTGTTGTAGACCATGACCGGCAGGCCGACGGAGGCGACCGCCTCGAAGTGGGCGATGACCTCGCCGCGGTTGGCCCGGTACATGGTGGGCGGCAGGCACAGCACGCCGTCGGCGCCGTCCTCGGCGGCGAGCTCGGCCCAGTGGCGGGCCTGGTGGTGGCCGGGGCCGTGCACGCCGACGACGACCACGCCGGCGCCGCCGACGGCCTCGACGGCGGTGCGGGCGACGCGGCGGCGCTCGTCGTCGGTGAGCGAGGAGTACTCGCCGAGGGAGCCGTTGGGGCCGACGCCGCGGCAGCCGTTGTCGACCAGCCAGCGGCAGTGCTCGGCGTACCGGTCGTAGTCGACCGCCAGCCCGGCGGGCGCGGTCGCGTCCTCCCGGTAGGGCAGCGCGGTCGCGACGATCACGCCGCCGAGGCCGACGGCCTTGGTGCCGGTGCTCATTCAGTGCTCTCTTTCTGCATCGGTGATCGGTGGACGGGCCAGTTCGCCGAGCCGGATCGGCTGGGCGAGCGGCCGGTGGTGCGGGGTCGCGGCGGGCAGCCCCGGCGCGGACTCGGCCGGGGACTCGGCCGGGGACTCCGCCGGGGCCCCCGCGGGCGTCCCGGCCAGGAGCTGCGCGACCGTGGGGCCGCAGATGCGGGCCTGGCAGGGGCCGAGTCCGGCGCGGGTGCCGAGCTTGAGGCCGCGGGCGGTCGCCGCGGCCGGGTCACCGGCGGCGCGGCGCAGCGCACCGTAGGTGGTCTCCTCGCAGCGGCACACGACGGTGTCGGGGCGCAGCCAGCCGGGCCAGGCGGCGCCGATCGGGTGGGCGGCGGCGAGGCGCTCGGCGAAGAGGCGGTCGCGGTCGCGGCGGCGCCGCAGCGGGGCCAGTTCCGGGGCGTCCGGCGCCCCTCCCCCGGCCAGCCATCCGGCGATGAGCCCCTCGGTGCGGGCGGCGGGCGCCCCGGCGATGCCGGTGATCTCGCCGGCCGCGTACACGCCCGGGCTGGTGGTGCGCTGGTCGCCGTCCACCTCGACGTACGCCTCCGCCGGGGACGCGGGGTCGGGCCGCCGCAGCGCGCAGCCCGCCGCGACGGGCAGCTCCAGCTGGGGGGTGAAGCCGTGCGAGACGCACACCGCGTCGACGGGGACGGCGCGTTCGGTGCCGGGCACGACCGACCAGTCGGGGCGCAGCCGCGCGGTGACGACCTCCTCCACCCGGCCGTCGCCGCGGGCCTCGACGACGGCGCGGCCGAACCGGTAGGGGACGCGGCGGCGCGTCAGCAGCGCGGTGTACTCGGCGAGCTCGGCGGCCTTGCCCGCCTGGGCGGCCGGCTGCCAGGGGCGCCGCCCCCAGCCGCGCAGCACGGTCGCCGCGGTGTTGGCCTCCAGCACCTGCGCGACGCGGGATCCGGTCTCCAGCAGCGACGCGGCGACCGGCAGCAGGAACGGCCCGGAGCCGGCGACCACGACCCGGTCGCCGACGACGAGGCGTTCGCCCTTGGCCAGGGCCTGCGCGGCGCCGGCGGTGTACACGCCCGGCAGGTCCCAGCCGGGGAACGGCAGCACGCGGTCGTGCGCGCCGGGGGCCAGCACCAGCGCGTCCGGTTCCAGGACGTGGCGTTCGCGTCCGGCGCCGTCGGCCGGTCCGCGCAGCACGTGCACGCGCGGGGGGCGCTCCTCCCCCGGGTCGGGCCGTTCCAGCGACCACACGGCGCTCTCGGGCCACCAGTCGCAGCGCGGATGGGTCAGCACGTGCCGCCGCACGCGGTCGAACGCCCGCCAGCCGTGGTGCAGCCGCTCGGGGTGCGCCGCCGCGTAGGCGTCGGGGAGCATCCGGTGGTACTGGCCGCCGGGCCGCTCGGCCGCGTCGAGGAGCGTGACGGCCGCGCCCGCCCGCAGCGCGGCGGCCGCGGCGGCCAGGCCGGCCAGCACGGCGCCGACCACCACGACGCGTGTCCTGGCGCGGGCGCCCGCGCTCATGGCCGCACCTCCCGGGACTGGGTCTCGATCACGTCGCCGTCGCGGGCGCGGCGGCGGCAGGCGCGCACGTCGCGTTCGCCGTTGACCGTCAGCAGGCAGTCGAAGCACACGCCGATCCCGCAGAACACGCCGCGCGGGGCGCCGGACGGGCCGCGCCGCCACGCGCGGCGCCCGGCGGCCAGCAGCACGCCGGCGATGGTCTGGCCGACGACGCCGGTGACGGGCTCGCCGTCCACGGTGATCCGCAGCGGCGTGTCGGGGCGGCGGCCGGCGGAGTCGTCCCCGGCCGGGACGAGCCTGGGGCTCATACGGCACCTCCTTGGCCGAGCACGGCCGGGCGGTCGACGCGGAACGGGGCGGGGTCGAGCGGCGGGTCCTGGCCGAGCAGCAGCCCGGCCAGCAGCCGGGCGGTGCCGGGCGCCAGCCCGATGCCCGCGCCCTCGTGGCCGGTGGCGTGCCACAGGCCGGGCAGCCGCGGGTCCGGGCCGATCACCGGCAGATGGTCGGGCACGTACGGGCGGAAGCCGCCGTAGGCGCGCATCACCGGCACGCCCTCCAGGCAGGGGAACAGCCGCAGCGCCTTGGCGGCGATCACCGACAGCACCCCGGGGCGCAGCCGGTCGTCGAACCCGACGCGCCTCCGCGAGGAGCCCAGCAGCACCGTGCCGGCGCGGGTGGCCTCCACGACCGCCGACGCCTGCAGGTCCTCGGCGCCGCTGCCGACGGCGCCCACGTAGTCGGCGTCGTAGACCTTGTGGAAGACGGTGGGCGGCAGCGGCGTGGTCACCAGCACCTCGCCGCGCCGGGGCCGCACGTCCACCGGGGCGCCCAGCCGCGCGGCCAGCTCGCCCGACCAGGGGCCCGCGGCGTTGACGAACGCGTCGGCCTCGACCGTGCCGCGGGAGGTGCTGGCGCCGGTGCGGCGGCCGCCGCGGCTGACGGGGCCGAGCACCTCGCAGGCGGTGCGCAGCGCGGCGCGCGCGTCGAGGGCGTCGGCGAGCAGCGCCGCGGCCGCGGCGGCGGGCCGCACCTGGGCGTCCTGCGGGTAGTGGACGGCGGCGGCGACGTCGCGGGTCAGGTGCGGTTCGGCGGCGGCCCGGGCGGGCGCGTCGAGCGGCTCGGCGGTGACGCCCGCGCCGCACTGCCCGGCGGCGAAGTCCGCCAGCTCGCGGGCGCCCGCGCCGGTGGTGGCGACGACGATGCCGCCCTTGGGGTCCCACTCGGCGGCGAGCGCCGCCTCGGGGCGGCGGTCGGCGATCTGCTCCAGGATCCGCGGCCACAGCTCCCGCGACAGCCGCGCCAGGGCCAGCTCGGGGCCGGGGCCCTTGTCGGAGACGAGCACGTTGCCCTCGCCGTGCGCGGTGGTCGCCGCCGCGGGGCGGCCGCGGTCCAGCACGGTCACCGCCAGCCCGGCGCGGGCCAGCTCGCGGGCGCACGCCGCGCCGACGATCCCGGCGCCCAGCACCGCGACCCGCACTCCGGCCATGGCCCCTCCCTGCCGTTCGGTAAATCGAACGAAGCCGAGGCTATGCCCGGTGTTCCGGCGCTGTCAACGCTCCGTTTTCAGTCTTTGCCGGCCAGCCCGGGGGCATGCGGCTCGGCGAGGTGGAGCCGCTGGTCGGAGCGGTACTGCAGGAGGAGCACCGAGCGCACGGGGCCGTCGAGGGCGACGTAGCCGTGCGGGCGCGAGGCGTCGAAGCCGACGTAGTCGCCCGGCCCGAGCTCGACCTCCTGGTCGCCGACCCGAACGCCGAGCCGCCCCGCCTGCACGATGGTGTGCTCGACGCCGACGTGGCCGAGCGAGTCCTGCCGCGCACCGGGGCGTACCTGCTGGTCGTAGACCTCGACCATGCCGCCGTCGGCCTCGATGCCGTGCAGCGGCCGCAGGTCGACGGCCGCGCCGCGCAGCACCTCCACCTCGGCGCCGCGCACCACCGTCGGCCCGGACGGCAGCTGCTGGTCCAGCAGGTCGGAGATGGGCACCTGCAGCGCCCGCGACAGGCTGAACACCGTCTCGATGGTCGGGTTGCCCGCGCCGGCCTCCAGCTGCGACAACGTGGCCTTGCCGATCTTGGATCGGCGGGACAGCTCCGACAGCGACAGCCCCCGGCCGAGCCGGGCGCGCCGGAGGTTGGCCGCCAGCACGTCCCGCACCGACTCCCCAGCACCGCCCACCGCGCGCCTCACCTCACCGCTCGTCGCCCTGGAACCGCCCCCAGGGTACCGTCCGTTCGCTTTAACGAACGGGCGGCCTCCGGCCCCGCGGCCGCCCGCCCGCCGCGCGCGGCGCCGGAATCGAGACGGCCTGAACGGGCAGGAGGCCGGTATGGACGACCCGCAGCCTCCCCGCCGGCGACCCGCCCACCGGCAGCCGGAGGGGGACGAGCCGCTGACGGCGCGCAGCCCGCTCCGGCTCCGCGCCGTCCTGTCCGGCATCGCGCTGCTCGCGGGGACGGTCGCGGCGGTGCTGTTCGCGCTGTCGGCGGCGCACGCGCGCGACGCCGGGCCCTGGGTCGCCGCCGCGATCTGCGCGGCCGTCGCGCTCATCGCGGCGAGCGACCTGGTGGCCATCGCCCGCCGCGCCCGCGGCTGAGCCCGCGGCGCAGACCCGCGGC
>NZ_BAABDO010000057.1:21631-40496 GCF_039539665.1 Actinomadura keratinilytica | reverse complement strand
GGCCGAGCACTTCCTGGCCTTCACCGCCATTGCCTGCGCTCTCATCTGCCACCGCTGACTCACCAAATGAGACGAGTTCTAAGCCGGTGCGGGCGGGAGGTAGTCGATGTCGAGGACGGCGGCGAGATCGCGGAGGGTCTCCTCGTAGATCGGGGTGACGTCGGTGTAGACGAAGTCGAGCTGGTTGAGGACCTCCATGCACAGCAGCCCGTACAGCCGGATCCAGCAGTGCATGGCGACGTGCAGGGCCTCGATGGGCAGGTCGCAGTCCAGGGTGGCGGCGTAGGCGCCCAACTGCTCCCGTACGGACGGGGCCAGCTCCTCAGGCGCGGGGACGGGGAAGGGGGCGCTGGCCCACAGCTCCTCGATCTGCTGGAGGAAGACCAGTTCGAAGTCGTGCGCCGCCTGGTTGCGGGGCGACTCGGGGCGGATCCGGGCGGAGGCGGTGGGCGGGACGGGGAGGGCGAAGATCCAGCGGAACTCCGCCGGGTGGGCGACGGCCCATTCGCGCATGGCGCGGCAGGTGGCCAGCAGCCGTTCGGCGGGTGAGGCGGCGGCGTGGGCGTCGCGGGCGGACTCCATGGCCGCGGTCAGCTCGTGCAGGAAGTCGGCGGAGACCGCCGCGACCAGGTCGTCGTGCGAGGCGAAGTAGTGGTACAGGGCCGGGCCGGTCATGCCGACCTCGCGGGCGACGGCGTTGATCGTCACAGCGGCCGGGCCCTGGGTGGTCAGCAGCCGGCGCGCCGCCCCCCGGATCTCGGCGAGCGTGGCCTGGCGGAGCCTCTCCCGCCGACGGACGGGTCGCGCGGTCATGACCATCCCCTTCTCGCCGTTCGCTGCGACGTTGACAGGCTAGCGCCTCTATGTTTCCTTAGAGACTCTAAAACTTCTAGAGGTCGTAAGGAGTTGAGGCGTGGCGGGACCGGTGCTCGGAGTCGTGGTCGTCTCGGTGCCGGTCGTGTGGTGGGGCCTGTCCCGCCGCGCCCACCGCCGCCGGGAGCGGAAGGAGAGCTGAGATGGCGACCAGGTCGCGCAATCCGCTGGCGAACGCGTTCGCCAAGTACCGCTTGGAGGGCACCGTCACCGACACCGGTTCGGTCACGCCGACGATGCGGCGGATCCGTCTGGTGACGGACGAGCCGATCGGCTTCACCTACACCCCCGGACAGCATGTGCGGGTGCAGATCAACGACCCGTTGTCGGTGTCGGGGCTGCTGCGCCCGTCCGAGACGCTGCGCACGTACACCATCTGGGAGCTGACGCCCGAGGAGCGGGCGATCGAGCTGCGGGTGCACCTGCACGACGGGGACGGCATCGGCCTGCGATGGGCGCGGGCGGCCGCCGCGGGAGACCGGGTGACGCTCTGGTGGCCGGAGGGCGACCTGTTCGTCCGCCCGGCGGCGTTCCACCTGTTCGTCGGGGAGGAGACCGCCAGTGCCGCGTTCGGGCCGATGCTGCGGGCGCTGGAGCCCGCGGCCCGCGTCTGCGGGGTGCTGGAGAGCGACTCGGCCGAGCACGACATGCCGATGCCCGGCCCGCACGAGCTGCGGCGCGTGCACCGTTACGGCGCCTCGGCCGCCTCGTCCGCGACGTTGGTGGCGGCGGTGGCCGCCCTGGACCTGCCCGGCGGCGACGGCGCCGCCTACGTGGCCGGGGAGGCGCGCACCTGCCGGATGGTCCGCGACCACCTCGTCCGCGAGCGCGGCTGGAACCGGCGCTCGATCAAGGTCAAGCCGTTCTGGACCCCGGGCAAGCGCGGCCTGCACTGACCGCACCGGCCCCGCAGCGGAAGGACACAGCATGCACGCACTCATCATCGGCGGAGGAATCGGCGGGCTCGCCGCGGCGCTGGCCCTGCACCGCAACGGCTGGCAGGTGCGCGTCCTGGAACAGGCCCCCGCGTTCACCGAGGTCGGCGCCGGACTGTCGATCCAGCCCAACGCGCTGCGCGCGCTGGAGTCGCTCGGGCTGGGCGACCGGGTCCGCGCGCACGCCGTGGCCGACGCGCCCGTCGGGATCCGGCGGTCCGACGGCCCCTGGCTGATCCGCAACGACGTGGACCGGATCACCCGCCGCCACGGTCCGTGGCTCACCCTGCACCGCGCCGACCTGCTCGACGTCCTGCTCCAGGCGCTGCCGTCCGATGCGCTGCAAAGCGGCGTCCAGGTGCGGCAGGTGCGGCGGGACGGCACCGTCATCCATGCCGACGGCACCTGTACCGCCGACGTGGTGGTCGGCGCCGACGGCCTGCACAGCGCCACCCGGCGCTCGGTGTGGCCGGACGCGGCCCCGCCCCGCTACGTCGGCTACACCACCTGGCGGATGATCGTCACTGCGCGTCCCGTCGAAGGCAGCGTGGAGACCTGGGGCCGGGGCGCACGCTTCGGATACGCACCGCTGGCCGACGGACGGGTCTACTGCTACGCCATGGCCAACGCCCGCCAAGGCACCGCCGTCGGGCTGGGCGGCCTGCGGCGCCGGTTCGCCGGCTGGCACGACCCCATCCCGGAGTTTCTGGACGCGGCAGACCCGGACGCGGTGCTCCAGCACGACACCTACGAACTGCCCGACCTGGACACGTTCGTGGCGGGACGCGTCGCGCTCCTGGGCGACGCCGCCCACGCCATGACGCCCAACCTCGGCCAGGGCGCCGGGCAGGCACTGGAGGACGCCGTGGTGCTCGCCCGCATCCTGGAGCCGGCCCGCACCGGCGGCGCTCCGGTCGCCGAGGCATTGCGCGCCTACGACCGCGCCCGGCGGCCCCGCACGCAGAAGATCGCCCGCCGGTCCCGGCGCCTGGGGGAGATGGCGCACCGCACTTCCGCGTCGCTCGCCTTCGCGCGCGACACCGCCCTGCTGATGACACCGCCCTCGATCATCGCCCGCTCCATGACCCCCGTCCTCAACTGGACCACCTGACCACCGCTGGCTTTTCGGTGACGGGTGTCGGTGGCGCCTGCGCGGCGGACGCACCACCACCGGCGCAACGGCGTGGCGTGCCGGTGCCCCGGCTGTCGTTCGGCTCAGCCGATCTCGTTCACTCGGATCCGAGTCCTTGGAAGGGAGAAGGCGGAGCGCGGGCGGCCTCACCGGCCACGACCCTGGGCCCGGCCGCCGCCTTCCCGGCGGCCGCGCCGACGCCCTTGCGCACTTTCCGTTCGTGGCGTTGACGTTGGGGCCGGCGACGCCGGCGTTCGGGCACGTGGTGTTCGGGGGCTGCTGACGGCGGGGCTCTTCTGGCGGCGGCTCCGCGGCACCGTCTGCGGGGCGGCCGCTCCGGGCGCCGTCGCGGCGCCGCCTGCTCCGCGCCGCGCCCGTCGAGACCGTCGCCGCGGTCGTGATCGGCCGTCGGGCGGCCGGTCGACACCGGACTGCTGCATGTCGCAGACCGGCGGCGGCATGCCCTCGGCGGTGCCGCCGCGGGCGCAGTCCAGGCGGGCCACCTCATGAAGGCCGCTTCGCCGAAGCCTCGCGCCCCACCGCCGCCGAAGTCGCCGACACCGGGAGCCGCATCACCCTGGCAAGGAAGCCGCGGCCACATCGACATTCCGCCGTATATCACGACACCTCGCCGTGACCTGACCCCGCCCGCGTCGCTCGGCGCGGCCGCTGAGCGCCCCGGTCAGATGGCCGTCGGCGGTCACGGCCCGCAGGGCAGGTCCATCTCCAGAACGGTCGGACCGCCGGGCGGGCTGGTCACGGCGAACCGGCCGCCGTGCGCCTCGATCCGGCTGCGGATGCCGGCCAGGCCCGATCCTCCGCCCGCGTCCGCGCCGCCGATCCCGTCGTCCTCGATGCGCAGCGACAGCCGGTCGTCCTGCCGCCGTGCGATCAGGGCCGCGTTCCGCGCGCGGCTGTGCTTGGAGATGTTGGTCAGCGCCTCGGCGGTCACGAAGTACGCGGTGGCCTCGGCGGAGGCGGCGCACTGCCCGGGGATGTCGATGTCCGTGCGGCAGGGCACGCCGCAGTTCGCCGCGAGCCCGGCGAGTGCTTCGGCGAGCCCCCGCTCGGCCAGGACCGGCGGCAGGATGCCGCGCAGGACCGTGCGGAGCTCGGCCATGGCGGTCTCCGCGGCGTCCTGGGCCTGTTCCAGCAGCGCCTCCGCGGCGGCCGGATCGCGGGCCAGCGCACGGCGGGTCGCGCCCAGCAGGACGTTCACGGCGACGAGGCGGTTCTGCGTCCCGTCGTGCAGGGTCCGCTCGATGCGTCGCAGCTCCTGCGCGTGCGCGTCCAGCGCCGCGGCCCGCGTGGCCGACAGCCGCGCGACCTGCAGCGACAGGTCGACGTCGGATGCGGGTGCCAGCAGCCGCCGCCCCGGCCACGCCTGCAACCGTGCCATCCCGGGGATGACGGCCGCGAATACGGCGGCCAGTACCAGGCCGAGGAACGTGACCGCGAGGGCGTCGAGGTCGTCGCGCACGCTCCAGAACACGAAGTTCGGAATGGTCTCTTCGTAGGGCAGCACCCGCCACCACAGCGGGTAGGTGATGTCCTGGGCGGCCTGCACCGCCAGCGTCGCCCCGACGCCTCCGATGAGCAGGCCCAGTGTGCCGTGCACCAGCAGCCAGCGCAGTTCCCGCCGCATGGCCGGATCGGCGAACGCGGCGCGCACCCCCGCGGGCGCGGGACCCATCGCGGGGATCTCGGGGCCCCACCGGGACAGCCGGGCGCGCTCTCGCTCGGCCAGGGCGCGGACGAGCCGGGGGAGGGTGGGGGCGAGCAGGAGGCCGACACCGGCCGCGCACAGCAGCGCGACCGCGACAAGCCATGTCAGGACGATGAACGCAGGCAGGGCCGTGCTGAGCCCGCTGACGAGATGTTCGAGCGCGTCCAAGACCACGCGTGCACGCCTGCCGATGATTCGCCGCACGGTCCTTCGGGGAGCACTCGGTTTCGCGCTGTCCGCCACCACTTCCACCGGAGGACTCTAGGGGAGCGGTTCCCCCCACGGCAGGAGAATCGGCACGGGAGGTACGGCCTGCTGTACGAAATCTGGCCAGGTGGCTGGATTGTCCCAAATCTCCTTCTTGGTGTTCGCGACGCGGAACGACTTCCCGCGCTGGGCGCGCCGCCGCGCCTGCATGTGCGTGAAGTTCCCCCGGTGCGGCGCCGGACGGCGGGGGGTGGTTTTCCATAACGCGGTGGCCCACCCCAATTGGTCGAGGCACTGGCGCAGGGGCGCGCTCCGCTTGTGGAGTCGCCAGCCGATCGTCGACGGAGGCCGAGGTGCTGTGGGAAGCGTTCGGCAAGCCGTGTCGGCATCGGACCGGTAGCTGTGCGTGACGGCGATCACGGTCGGTGGCGAAAACGAGCGCGCGGTAGTGCCTGCACTACTTCCTATGGGCAACTGGCTGCATTGTTGGGGCGGCGCGCGCTTTCTAGCGTCTAGAGCCGTTGGAAACAGGCTCCCGGAAGGTACCCGCTATGTCAGAGCCCCTACCCGCCGCCGACGTCGTCCGTCTCGAACGGGTCGGCAAGACGTACGGAGGTGACCAGCCCGTCACGGCGCTGGCCGAGGTCGACGTCCGGTTCGCCCGCGGAACGATGACGGCGGTCATGGGGCCGTCCGGTTCCGGCAAGAGCACCCTGCTGCACTGCGCGGCCGGGCTCGACCGGCCCACCTCCGGTCGCGTCGTGATCGGCACGACCGATCTGTCGACGCTGTCCGAGAAGCGGCTGACCGAACTGCGCCGCGACCGGATCGGTTTCATCTTCCAGGCGTTCAACCTGGTGGGCGCCCTGACGGTGGAGCAGAACATCCTGCTGCCGGCCCGGCTGGCGGGCAGCCGCCCGGACCCGGCGTGGGTCGCCGAGGTGATCGACCGGGTCGGGCTGGGACACCGGCTCGGGCACCGGCCGACGCAGCTGTCCGGCGGGCAGCAGCAGCGGGTGGCGATCGCCCGGGCGCTGGTCACCCGGCCCGAGGTGATCTTCTGCGACGAGCCCACCGGCGCGCTCGACACGCAGACCGCGGCCGAGGTGCTGGGCCTGCTGCGGGCGGCGGTCGACCGGTTCGGACAGACGGTGATCATGGTGACGCACGACCCGGTCGCCGCGTCCTACGCCGACCGCGTCCTGGTGCTGGCCGACGGCCGGATCGTGCGGGACATGCCCCAGCCCGGCGTCCAGCGGATCGCCGAGCAGCTGGCGATGCTCGACCGCCGGCAGCGGCAGCCCGTCGCGAGCAGGGAGGGCTGAGCGGTGCTCGGACTCGCCGCACAGATGCTGCGCCACCGCAAGGGCACCTTCGTCGCGACCTTCCTCGCGCTCGCCGCCGGGGTCGCGGTCCTGACGGTGTGCGGGGTGCTCGTCGAATCCGGGCTGCGGTACAAGGGAGAGCCGCAGCGGTACGGCGCGGCGTTCGCCGTCATCGCCCGGCACCAGCTCACCGTGCAGGGGCCGGAGCGGTTCGGCGAGCGCGAGACCAGCACGGTGACGCTGCCCGAGCGCGGCAGCCTCCCTGAGACGCTGGTCGGCAAGGTCGCCGCGGTGCCCGGCGTGGCGGACGCCGTGCCGGACCGGACGATCGCGGTCGCGGCGGCGGCCGCGCCGAACGTGCCCGTCGCGGGCCACGGCTGGGGGAGCGCGGTGCTCACGCCGTACAAGGTGGTGTCCGGCACCGCGCCGCGTGTCCAGGGCGAGGTCGCCGTCGACGAACGGCTCGCCGCGGCGGGGAGGCTGCGTCCCGGCGCCACCACGGCGATCCTCACCGGCGGGACCGTTCACCAGGTCCGGGTGAGCGGCGTCGTCAAGGCGTCCGGCGCGCACGGGCCGCAGGCGGCGCTGTTCTTCACCGACGCGCAGGCGGCCCGGCTCTCCCCGCGGCCCGGCCGCGTCGACGCCATCGGCGTGATCCCCGCGAAGGGCGCCGACCGGGAGGCCGTCACCGCCGCGGTCGAGCGCATCGCGGACGACGCGGGGGCGACCGCCTACACCGGTGACGAGCTGGGCCTGGCCGAACAGCCCGAGGCGGTCGCCGCCAAGAGCTTCACCCTGGAGGCCGGCGGCGCGTTCGGCGGCTACGCCGCGCTGATCATCGGTTTCGTGGTCGCCGCGACGGTCGGCCTGTCGGTGCGGTACCGCCGCCGCGACTTCGCCCTGCTGCGGGCGATCGCGGCGACCCCGGGCCAGGTCCGGCTGCTCATCCTCGGCGAGGTGGGCATGCTCAGCCTGCTCGCGGCGGCGGTGGGCGTCCCGATCGGCCTGCTCGCCGGCCTGTGGATCGGCGACGAGCTGGTGACCCGCGGCTTCGTCCCGGAGAACTTCACCATGAGCGGCGGGATCCTGGCCGCGCCCGCGGCGACCGCGGCGGTGGCCGCCGTCGCGCTGCTGTCCGCCTGGATCGCCGCCCGGCGCACCACCCGCATCCGGCCCACCGAGGCGCTGGGCGAGGCGGCCGTGGAACCGACCCTCGGCGGGCGGGTCCGGGCCGTCTCCGGCCTGGCGCTCCTCGGCTGCGCGGTCGCGCTGACCGGGCTGACCGGCCTGACCAGCGGCCAGACCGCCATGGGCGCCGCGGTGGGCATGCTGTACATGTTCGTGCTGGCGATCGCGCTGCTCGCCCCGTGGATCAACCGGGCCGCCGCGGTGGCGCTCGCCCCGGTCCTGCGGACCGTCTTCGGCAACAGCGGCTACCTGGCCGCCGCGAACCTGCGGGCGAACGCGCGCGGCATGGTCGCCGTGCTGACGGCGCTGGTGCTCTCCGTCGGGTTCGGCGGCACCGTCTGGTTCCTGCAGGACAACCTGGAGCGCCAGACGGTGGTCCAGAGCCGGGAGGGGACGCTCGCCCAGCACGCGCTGGTCGGCGGCGCCGGGCTGCCCGCGGCGGTGGCCGCGCAGGCCCGCCGGATCCCCGGCGTGCTCGCCGCGACCGGAGTGCGCCGCACCTCGGTGATCGTGCCGTTCATGGACGAGGCGATGACGGTGGTCGCGCAGGGCGTCGATCCGCAGGGCGCGGAACAGACCATGGACCTGAAGGTGACGTCGGGAAGCCTCGCCGCGCTGGGGCCCGGCACCGTGGCGGTGTCCTCGTCGCAGGCGGACACGTCCGGGTGGAAGATCGGCGGCAAGGCCAAGCTGTGGCTCGGGGACGGCACGCCCGTCACCCTCAAGGTCGTCGCCGTCTACGAGCGCAACCTCGGCTTCGGCGACGTCACCCTGAGCAACGCGACGCTCGCCGGGCACACCGCCACCGGCCTCGACGACCACGTGCTGGTCCGCAGCGCGCCGAACGCCGACGTGGTCCCGGCCCTGACGAGGCTGGCGGCCGCCTACCCGGCGGGCGCCGTCACCAGCGGCGACCGGTTCACCGGCGAGCTGGCCCAGGACCTGGCGATCAGCTCGTGGCTGAACAAGATGCTGGTCGCCGTGCTGGTCGGGTACGCGGTGCTCGCCGCCGCCAACACGCTGATCATGGCCGCGCTGGCCCGGGCCCGGGAGCTGTCCCTGCTGCGCCTGGTCGGGGTGACCCGCCGCCAGGTGAAGCGGATGGCGAACGCCGAACAGGCCGCCCTGCTGGGCGTGGCGCTCACGATCGGCGTCGCGATCGCGGCGGTCACGCTGTCCTCGATCGTCAACGCCATCGCCGGGCAGCCCGTCCCGTACGTTCCGGCGCCGGGCTGGGTCGTGATCGTGGGCGGCACGGTGGCGTTGGCGCTGGTGTCCACGACCATCCCGATCGGCCGGCTCCTCCGCACCCCGCCGGTCGAGGGCATGGGCATCCGCGAGTAGACCACAGCCGCCCCGCACCAGCCGGGTGCGCCCCCACCGGGCGGCGCACCCGGCTGCCTGTCTTTTGGGCAGACGACGGCCCGTGACGGACCGCCTTTTGGGCACCGACATCGGCGCCGTCCTCTAGCCATCTGACCCGCTCGTCGGCGCTTCCCGCGTGGTCGGGACGATTCAAGGGGGAGCGGGTGTCCATGCTGCTGACGGCATGACCCGTCCTTTGCGCCGTGGTTCGACTCACCGGACGTGCCGCTGGGGGCGGTGCCCGGACGATGGGGCGCGGACTCCGCCGTCTCCTAGGCTGTGTTTCGACGTGCGGCGGGCGTCGCCGTGGTGTCGCCGCCATGATCCCGGCTGCGGGAGACCAGGCCCGGCGGCAGCAGCGATACCGTCGGGTACGGCCGCGGCCGCCCCGAGCGCCACCGGGCCGTGAACACCCGCCACGTCAGGCTCGCTGGCCGCTACCTGGCTCTTCTCTGGCTCCACTTACTTTGAAACACGGCCTAGATCGGAGCGGTCTTTGGGGCTGTTCATGGCCTCTTCCAACCGCATGGCCGTGGCGACGGCGGGACGCCCGGAGACCGCGGGGCGAAGTACGACGTGCGGATACGGCGTGAGCACGTGCTGGGCGGTTATCCGAGCTGGCGTTGCCGTGCGTGTTGTCCGGGGAAGGGCGTCGCGGTCGCTGTACCGGGGCGGTAGCGCTGGCTACACTGCGTTCCTTCCCGTGTGCGTTATGGAATCGGACGCACGTGATCCGGATGCTTGAAGTGTTCCGAAAAACACGCCCGCTCCACCAATCAGGTGGTTTTGAGGAGAAACGGTGTCCGAGCGCTTCCTGCCCCCCGCCCGTCCGAACGCCCCGTCCAAGCCCCGCCGGAGGATGCCGCGGATCGCCGCGGTGGCGGTGACCGGTGCCGTCGTGGCGGCCGGCCTGACGGGCTGCGGCGTCCGCGACGCGGCCGACGTCGAAGGCGAGATCGGCACGGCCGAGAACGAGACCGCCGTGCTGAAGGCGATGCAGGAGGTGGTGAAGGCCGGATTCCCCGGCGTGATGGTCTCCGTCAAGGGCAAGGACGGCAAGATCCGCGACTACTCGGCCGGGATCGGCGACCGCGAGACGGGCGACGCTCCCCCCAAGAACGGCTACATGCGCATCGGCAGCAACACCAAGACGTTCGTCGCCGCAACCGTCATGCAGCTGGTCGGTGAGGGCAAGGTGAAGCTGGACGAGCCGATCGACACCTATCTGCCGGGTGTGGTCGAGGGGCCGGACTACGACGGCAAGAAGATCACCGTGCGGAACCTGCTCGGGCACACCAGCGGCCTGCCCGATTACACCGAGTTCGTGGACTCCGACACCGCCGGCGTTCCGAGTCGGACCTACACGGCGGAGGAGCTGCTCGAGCCCGCGTTGAAGCACAAGGCGGCATTCCCCGTCGGCAAGAGGCGCCGGTACAGCAACACCAACTACATCGTCGCGGGAATGCTCGTCACGAAGGTCACCGGGAAGCCGGTGGGGGAGGCGGTCACCGAGCGGGTGATCAATCGGCTAGGGCTGCGGCAGACGTACTGGCCCCGGCCCGGAGACAAGAGCGTCCGCAAGCCGCGCATGGAGGGCTATGTCGCACCGCCCGGAGGGAAGCTGCGGAACGCCACCGAGATGGACCCGTCGATCGCCGGGGCCGCCGGCATGGTGGTGTCCACTCCGCGTGATCTCAACCGCTTCTTCGCCGCACTGGTCGGCGGCGAGCTGGTGCCCGCCGCTCAGCTGACGGAGATGCAGAAGACCGTCGAGTCGCCGGACGAGGAGCCCGACACCGTGTTCGGGCTCGGCCTCGACGAGATCACCCTGTCCTGCGGCAAGCTGTGGGGCCACGGCGGCGACATCCACGGCTACGAGACGCGCGGCGGTGCGACCGCCGACGGCCGCGCGGTCACGGTGGCGGTCAACGCCCTGCCGAGCGCGGTCATCGACGAGCAGGCGTCGGCGGAGGCCATGACCAAGGACGTCATGAAGAAGGTCGAGAAGGTGATGGACCTGGTCGACACGGCCATCTGCAAGTGACGGGACCAGCCAGGCCGGTGGCGTCCCCGCGCCGAGGGGACGCCACCGGCGCAGCCTCGACGACAGACCGGCGTTCCGGTTGCTTCGGCATGGCGGGCCGCGGCGTTCCCACGAACCGCCTCCGGACGCGAGGGCCTCCCGAATGGGCCGCACCGGCGCGAGGCAATGGGGCGGTAGGCGTCAGGAATTGCGGCGGGGGACGGTGGAATAGTCCTGGCCGTCCAGTTTGGCGATGTCGTCGGCGGTGACGTGGGCGGTGCGGCCCTTCCACGACTCGCCCTCCATCTCGATCCAGGCGATGCGGGCGCCCCAGGCGCCGTCGGGCATCCGCTCCCAGGCCAGCAGGTACGCCGGGCCCGCCGCGGTGGCGGAGTGGATCATCGGTGGAACGTGAGGCATGGGATCGTTTTAGCCGGTTCCTCTGACAATCGTGTTCGCCTTCCGACTTTACGCCCCGCGGAAATGGGAGTTCGGCCCGGATTTCCGTAGGGTCGCCGGTATGGCGTACGAGTACGTCGGGCCGGAGAAGATCGCGCGGCGGGTCGACGGGGTGGCGGGACGGCCCGTCCGCTCCCCGGCAGACCTGGAGGAGCGGCTCGCCGAGCGGCGCGGCGAGTGCGATGAGCCGTTCGCCTTCGTCGTGGACGTGGCCGGCACGCTGCTGCTCGCGCCGCGCCGCAGCGAGCACGTGGCGTGCGCGGGCGGCCGCCCCGTCCTGGCGGCCGGAGAGATCGCCTTCGCGGCCGACGGCGGCGGACGCCGGGCCGCCGCCGGGATCACCAACCAGTCCACCGGCTACTGCCCGGACGCCGGATGCCGGCCCGCCGTGGCCGCCGCGCTCGACCGGGCGCGCGTGCCGCATCCCGGCGGTTCACGGAGGTTCACGGAGGTTCGTCTTCCGCCGCTGCCCGTCCTGCGGGGAGCTCACCCTGGTGAAGGGCGCCTACTACGTGTGCGTGTTCTGCGACGCCGCCCTCCCGGCGTGAGGGGCGGCCCGCCGGGTCAGCGGGCGGCCAGGGCGGCTTCCTCCCGGGCGCGCGCGTCGTAGCGGGCGCGGGACTCGATGACCTCCCCCAAATGGGTCTCCACCCAGGTGACGAGGGTGCCGACGGCGTCCAGCAGGGTGCGGCCGAGCGGGGTGAGGGCGTAGTCGACGCGCGGCGGCATCACCGGGTAGACGGTGCGGGAGACCAGCCCGTCGCGTTCGAGGCCGCGCAGGGTGACGGTGAGCATCCGCTGGCTGATGCCCTCGATCTCCTTCTTGAGCTCGGTGAACCGCTTGGTCTCCGTCCCCAGGTGCGCGATCACGTACAGCGACCACTTGTCGCCCACCCGGCCGAGGATCTCCCGCGCGTGGACCGCGACCGGACCGTCGCACGCTCCGACATCGGGCTTGACCTCCATGGTTCCCTCCCTGTGACCACGGCAGAAAAAAGTGCCTTCTTGTGCGTCCGCTGCTGCTTTCCGCAGGATGGCATCAGTTCCCTTCCGTAAGTGAGGAATGGAGGGGAACCCGCTTACCATCCAGAACCCAAGGAGACACGATGACGGCCGACCTTGTCGAGATCCCCGGCTACGTCGCCGGGAACTGGACCGTGGACCCGGTGCACTCCAGCGTGTCGTTCTCGGTCCGGCACCTGATGGTCGCCAAGGTCCGCGGGCGCTTCGCCGACTTCACCGCCGACATCGTCACCGCGCCGGACCCGCTGGCGTCCTCGGTGACCGCCACCATCCAGGCGGCCTCGGTGGACACCGGCAACGCCGACCGCGACGCCCACCTGCGCACCGCCGACTTCTTCGAGGTGGACCGGTATCCGACGATCACCTACCGGTCGACCGGCCTGCGGCCCGACGGGGAGGCGTTCGCGCTGGACGGCGAGCTGACCGTCAAGGACGTGACCAAGCTTGTGACGCTGCGCCTGGAGCTGGGCGGCTTCGGCCCCGACTACTTCCTGGAGGACCCGTCCAAGGGCGCCCGCGCCGGTTTCACCGCCACCGGCAAGATCAACCGGCTCGACTTCGGGGTCGGTGACGAGGGCACCGTTCCCGGCGGTGCCGTGGTGCTGGCCCACTCGATCGACATCAGCCTGGAGATCGAAGCCGTGCGCAAAACCGACTGAACAAGTCGGAAGGTTGGGCAATGCACGGGGCCGTAGAGGAATCCGATCGTCGTCCACCTGGCGGCGCGCCCGGCGTGTACGGGGGCGGCGCCGGGCAGCGACCGCACGCCCGCGCCGCCCTGTCGTGGTCCCGTCAGACGCGCGGTCGAGAATCCGCCGAGGCCAGAGCCGCCGCCCCGGTGCGACGCCGACGGTGCGCTCTGGCGGTTCCACGGTGATCCGGGCGAATAACGAGGCGGAGCCCCGGACCGAGGAGGACCGCGTCCGGTGCCGCCGCGGGCCCGCGTGGGCGACCGGCGCGGCGGGCCCGCACATGGAAGGGCCCCTGACGGCCGATCGCGCAGCCGTCAGGGGTCCTGCCCCACTGGATGACCGTCGGCGGCGGGGGCACCCGGCGGTCACCCGGGCGGGTATCAGCCGAGGCCGTTGCGGATGGCGGTGATGAGCTCGCCGTTGCTGGTGTCGCCGCTCAGTTCCCAGAAGAACGAGCCCGCCAGCCCCTGGTTCTTGGCGTAGGTCATCTTGCCGCCGATCGTGGCGGGCGTGTCGTAGCTCCACCACTGGTTGCCGCAGTGGGCGTACGCGGTGCCGCCCACGGTGCCGGTGGCCGGGCAGCTGTTCTTGAGCACCTTGTAGTCCTCGATGCCCTGCTCGTAGGTGCCGGGCGCGGGGCCGGTGGCCGAGCCGCCCGGGGCGCTCTGCGTGACGCCCGTCCAGCCGCGTCCGTAGAACCCGATGCCCAGCAGCAGCTTGCTCGCCGGGACGCCCTTGGACTTCAGCTTCTGGATGGCCGCGTCGGAGTTGAAGCCCTCCCGGGGGATGCCCGCGTAGGAGGTCAGCGGCGAGTGCGGGGCGGTCGGGCCCGCGGCGTCCCAGGCGCCGAAGAAGTCGTAGGTCATCGGCAGGAACCAGTCGACGTACTGGGCGGCGCCCGCGTAGTCGGCCGCGTCGATCTTGCCGCCGGACGAGGCGTCCGCGGTGATCGCGGCGGTGACCAGGTTGTCGGAGCCGAACCGCTGCCGCAGCGCCGCCATCAGGTTGCGGAACGCGTCCGGCCCGCTGGTGTCGCAGGTCTGCCCGCAGGCGTTCGGGTACTCCCAGTCGATGTCGATGCCGTCGAACACGTCCGCCCAGCGCGGGTCCTCGACCAGCTTGTAGCAGGAGTCGGCGAACGCGGCCGGGTTGGCGGCGGCCTGCCCGAAGCCGCTCGACCAGGTCCAGCCGCCGAACGACCACAGCACCTTCAGGTGCGGGTACTTCTTCTTGAGCTTGCGCAGCTGGTTGAAGCTGCCGCGCAGCGCGCCGGCGTCCCAGGAGTCGGCCTCGCCGTCGACGCTCTCGGCGGCGCTGTAGTACCGGTCGTAGTCGGCGTAGGAGTCGCCGACCGTGCACTGGCCGTTCTGCACGTTGCCGAAGGCGTAGTTGATGTGCGTGAGCTTGGCGGCCGACCCGCTGGTGTCGATGTTCTTGACGTGGTAGCCGCGCTGGTAGACGCCCCACTGGGCGAAGTAGCCGATCACCTTGCCGCCGGACGTGCCGGGGTCGTCGCCGCCGGAGGCGTCGGTGGTGACCGAGACGGCGTTGGACGCGGGGGAGGTGTTGCCGGCCGCGTCCCGGGCCCTGACCGTGAACGTGTAGGAGGTGCTGGGCGACAGGCCCGACACCGTGGCGGTGGTGCCGGTGACGGTGTCGGCCTTGGTGTCGCCCCGGTACACGTCGTAAGCGGTGACACCCACGTTGTCGGTCGCCGCGTTCCACGCCAGCGTGACGCTGGTGGAGGTCTTGCCGGTGGCGCGCAGGTTGCTCGGTGCGGACGGGGCCTGGGTGTCGCCGCCCGGCTGCCCGCTGCCGTCGCATGCGCCGCCGTTGATCGTGCAGCCCGAGATCCACCCGGACCCGGTGCCGGTGAAGCCGAAGGAGGCGGTGCCGCCCGGGTCGACGGTGGCGTTCCAGCCGGCGTCGGTGAACGTGTAGTGGCCGCCCGAGACGCTCTTGGCAGCGTCCCAGGTGGACCCGATGGACGTGCCGGACGGCAGGTCGAACTCCAGCCTCCAGCCGGAGAGCGCCGTGTCCGTCCCGTTGGTGATGGTGCACTTGCCTTCGAAGCCGGTGCCCCAGTCGGAGGTCTTGGTACAGGTCGCGGTGACCGCGGCCGCCGCGGTCGCGGCCACGGGTGCGGCGACCGCGGTCCCGGCCGCCGCGAGCGTGAGTGCGCCGGCGAGGGCGATCGCCCGCCGTCCGCCCGATCTGGACATGCTTCTCCGTTCGCTCGTCCCCCGAAACCAGTCGGTAACCCCGTTCGGCCGTGGAGCGCGGGGCCCGTGCCGCTGTGCCCGGGGTGCGCGCTTGGTGCGGCGCGGTGTGCGGGAGTGCGGGTGTGCGGAGGTGGACGGTGGTCGGGTCACAGCGGGGGGCCACGGCGTCCGTTCGGCGCCACTCTTAGGAAAGTTTCCTAAGAATTAGCTCGGATGGTAACCCGGGGCGCCCGCCCCATCAAGGGCTTTCGGCCACTCGACCGGCGGCGCCTCGCTGGTCTGTGCGGCTGCCTGGGGACGTACGGCCGCCGCCCGCCGTGCCAGGCCGAGACCGCGCACGCCCCCAGGCCCCGCCGCGCTCTCGGCCCGGCGGCAGGCCCCGGCCGACACCGTGGGCGCGGCCGCCCGGAGGGCGCGGCCAGGCGGCGTGTCCGGTGCGGCGCGGTGCCGCCGTGCGTCCGTTGCACCCCTGGAGCGCACCGCTGCGCCCAGCCGGGGGCGCGTGTGGGACGCGACCTCCGTCGCGCTTTGGGTGCGGCACCGTCCTGCGTTCGCCGTGCTATGGGTGGAAGCCTTTTGCGTCTCGGAGGGGGCGCACGCGGGGCGTGGTCTGCACTGCTTGTCGAATTTTGGTGCAGGGGGGCGGCGCTGTGGGCGCGGCTGTCTGGAGGGTGCGGTCGGGCGACGCCCCCGGTGTGGTGCGGCCCAGCCGCGCGTCCGCTGCGCCTTGCCGGGGTCGTGCGCGAGGGGCGGGCCACGCCACTCGCCCGTGGTTCGGGTGCGGTGGTGGGGGTCGGTCGGCGTCATGGGGCGGCTGGTCGGAGGTCGCGGTCGGGGGTGTGTCTGGCGCGGCGCGGGTTTTCGTGCGTGCGCCGTGTGCTGGTACGCGTGTCCGCCGCGCCCGGTTCAGAGATTGGAGAACCAGCCGGGGACGTCGAGCGGGAAGTGGCCGTCCGGCGTCATCGTCCGCAGGCTCTCCTCGACGGCCGCCGGCCGGTCGGCCCCGAGCGTCCGCTCCCAGCGCTCGCGGATGCGGTCGAAGCCCTGCGCCGAGCGCGCCAGCGCGTCCAGGCCCCGGTCGGTGAGCCGGACGACCTTGCGTCGCGCGTCGGCGGGGTCTCCGGCTTTCGTCACGTACCCGAGCCGTTCCAGCTGCTCGACCGTCTTGCCCGCGGCCTGCTTGGACACGCCCAGGCGGCGGCCCAGCTCGGCGGCCGTCGTGCCGTCCGGGCCGATGGCCTGGAACACGAAGCCGTGCATGGGGCGCAGGTCCGGATGCCCCTGGGCGGCTGGCTCCGCGTGCAGCTCGTCGACGATCGCGCGGAAGCCCGGCAGGAGGCGCAGCGGCAGCTCGTACCCCGGAGTTGACCGAGCCGGGCGACCGCGTCCTGGAGGCGGCCGCGGGCGACACCGTGGTGATGGCCGCCGACGTGCCCCGCCGGGTGACCACCGAGGGAGGCTTCGCCGCCGTGGTGGCCGCGGCGGCGGGCGGCCGCGTCTACAACCCCGACGGCGTCGGCGACGGATGCGCGATGGGCCCCGAGGGCACCGACCGCATCGTCCCGCCCTGGGCCGCCTGACCCCTGCCGGAGCCGCCGGTCAGACGCCGAGGTAGGCCAGGACGGCCAGCACGCGGCGGTTGTCGTCCTCCGACGGCGCCAGGCCGAGCTTGGCGAAGATGTTGTTGGTGTGCTTGCTGATCGCCTTCTCCGTCACGAACAGGCGGGCGGCGATCGCCGCGTTCGACCGTCCCTCCGCCATCAGGCCCAGCACCTCGCGTTCGCGCGGCGTCAGCGCCTGCAGCGGCTCCTCCCGGGCCCGCTTGGTCAGCAGCTGGGCCACCACGTCCGGGTCCAGGGCCGTGCCGCCCTCCGCCACCCGGCGCACCGCGTCGACGAACTGGCCGACGTCCGACACCCGGTCCTTCAGCAGGTAGCCGACGCCGCCGGTGCTGTCGGACAGCAGCTCCCGCGCGTACAGCTGCTCCACGTGCTGCGACAGCACCAGCACCGGCAGCCCCGGGATCTGCCGGCGCGCCTCCAGCGCCGCCTTCAGCCCCTCGTCGGTGAACGTCGGCGGCAGCCGCACGTCCACCACCGCGACGTCGGGACGGTGGGTGGTCAGCGCCCGCACCAGGGACGGCCCGTTGTCGACCGCCTCGACCACCGTGAACCCGAATGCCTCCAACAGCCTGATCAGGCCGTCCCTCAGGAGGGCGAGGTCCTCGGCGATGACAACGCGCACGGCAGCTCCATGGTCACTACGGTGGGTCCGCCCGGGGGGCTGGTCACGGCCATCGTGCCATCGAAGGCGGCCAGGCGCCGCTCGATACCGCGCATACCGCTGCCCCGTCCCGGGTCGGCGCCGCCGGTCCCGTCGTCCCCGACGATCATCAGCAGCCGGTCGCCGTCGTGCTCGATCTGCACCCAGGCGCGCTGGGCGCCGCTGTGCTTGACCACGTTGGCCAGCATCTCGGCCACGGCGAAGTAGGCCGCCGACTCCACCGGCGCCTCGGCCCGCCCCGGCACCTCGATCCGCACGTCGACGGGTAGCGGCAGGGACAGCGCCAGCGCCCGCACCGCGCCGTCCAGGCCGCGTTCGGCCAGCACCGGCGGGTGGATGCCGCGCACCAGGTCGCGCAGCTCGGTCAGGGCCTGCCCGCTGGCCGCCCGGGCCTCGGCCAGCAGCTCCTGCGCCGCCTCGGGGTTCTGCTTCATCAGCTCCTCGGCCAGGCCGATGTTCATGCTGAGCGCCACCAGCCGGGCCTGCGCCCCGTCGTGCAGGTCGCGTTCGATGCGGCGCAGCTCGGCGGCCGAGGCGTCCACGGTCTGCGCGCGCGTCTCGGTGAGCCGCCGCACCCGCTCCTGCAGGGCGCCGCGGGTGGGCGCGAGCAGCGACTGGACGAACAGCGCGTGCCCCTTGAGGATGTGCGGCCCCCACCGCAGCCCGGCCAGCGCGAGCGGGGCGCCGAGCACGACGCATCCGACGGCGCCGACCAGGCCCCAGTCGCTCAGCGGCCAGAACGGGCCCCACCCGTACCAGCCGAAGTGCCCCAGCCACGACGCCAGGACGACGCCCTCCAGCCCGTAGACGACCATCGCCGCGGGCAGCAGGTTCAGCACCAGCCCGACGGGCGCGTTCACCAGCGTCCACAAAAGATCGCGCCACGTCGCGGGGTCGGCCAGCATGGCGAACAGCCGCCGCACCGGCCCGCCTTCGGGCAGGGCCCGGTACGGGCCGGCGACCGGCACGCCCGACCACTCGGCCGCCCACACCCGCTGCAGATCGGCGAACAGGCGCACGCCCTTGAGCACCAGCGGGGCCAGGAGCAACCCCACCCCCACGGGGATCAACACGACGGAAACCACGCTCAGGACGAACAACGGGATGCCGACCGCGGGCGCCAGGACCGCCTGGATGAGACCCCGCAGGCAGGACAGCAGCCCCCGCTGTGCAGTCTTCCAGAAGCGGTCGCCGGACATCTGGTTCACCGCCTGCCCCTTCTATCGTGACGCGACCTGCCCATTGTGTTCGGCCACGGGCGGCTGCGGCAGGGGCCTAACTCCACCTGCGGGCACCGCAAGGGGTGGGTGAAACCCCACCATCCGCGCGCCGGGCGATCGACGCGGGGCCTCGCCGAACCGCACGGGGTACGCGAGCCGATCCGCGCGCCCCGCGCGGGGCGATCTGCGCGG
>NZ_BAABDO010000057.1:0-21531 GCF_039539665.1 Actinomadura keratinilytica | reverse complement strand
CCCGCGCGAGTCGATTGGCGCGGCCCGCGCGAGTCGATTGGCGCGGCCCGCGCGAGTCGATTGGCGCGGCCCGCGCGACAAGCGGCCCGATTCCCAGGACAATGCACTGGCGAACCCAGCGGAGAAAGCGAATCCAAGAACGTGACAGCGTCCAACTCGCAGACAGCGAACCCCGCCCAGGCGGCCGACGGCCGCGCCGTCCCCGGCGCCGTGCCGGTCGCCCAGCGCATCGCCGAGGAACTCGGCGTGCGCGAAGGGCAGGTCCGCGTCGCCATCGAGCTGCTCGACGGCGGCGCCACCGTGCCGTTCATCGCCCGCTACCGCAAGGAGGCCACCGGCGCCCTCGACGACGGGCAGCTGCGCGCCCTGGAAGAGCGCCTGCGCTACCTGCGGGAGCTGGACGAGCGGCGCGCCGCGATCCTGGAGTCCATCGAGTCGCAGGGCAAGCTCACCGACGAGCTGCGCGCGCAGATCATGGCCGCCGACTCCAAGGCGCGCCTGGAGGACATCTACCTGCCCTACAAGCCCAAGCGCCGCACCAAGGCGCAGATCGCCCGCGAGGCCGGCCTGGAGCCGCTGGCCGACCTGCTGCTCGGCGACCCGTCCAACGACCCGCAGCAGGCGGCCGCCGGCTACGTCGACCCGGACAAGGGCGTCGCCGACGCCGCCGCGGCGCTGGAGGGGGCCCGTGCGATCCTCGTCGAGCGGTTCGCCGAGGACGCCGACCTGATCGGCGAGCTGCGCGAGCGCATGTGGTCGCGCGGCCGACTGGTGTCCAAGGTGCGCGAGGGCAAGGAGGAGAGCGGCGCCAAGTTCGCCGACTACTTCGACTTCGCCGAGCCGCTGGACGAGCTGCCCTCGCACCGCGTCCTGGCGCTGTTCCGCGGCGAGAAGGAGGAGGTCCTCGACCTCGACCTGGAGCCGGAGGAGCCCGCCGAGGAGCCGGGCGCCCGCAGCTCCTACGAGGCGGAGATCGCCCGGCGCTTCGGCATCGCCGACCAGGGCCGGCCCGCCGACCGCTGGCTGAGCGACGTGGTGCGCTGGGCCTGGCGCACCCGCATCCAGGTCCACCTGGGCATCGACCTGCGCACCCGGCTGCGCCAGCAGGCCGAGGACGAGGCGGTGCGGGTGTTCGCCGCCAACCTGCGCGACCTGCTGCTGGCCGCGCCCGCCGGCACCCGCGCCACCATGGGCCTGGACCCGGGCCTGCGCACCGGCGTGAAGGTCGCCGTCGTGGACGCCACCGGCAAGGTCGTCGCCACCGACACCATCTACCCGCACGAGCCGCGCCGCCGCTGGGACGAGTCGATCGAGACCCTGGCCCGGCTCGCCCGCGCGCACCGGGTCGAGCTGGTGGCGATCGGCAACGGCACCGCGTCCCGCGAGACCGACAAGCTCGCCGCCGACCTCATCGCCCGCCACCCCGAGCTCAAGCTCACCAAGATCATGGTCTCGGAGGCGGGCGCGTCGGTGTACTCGGCGTCCGCCTACGCCGCCCGCGAGCTGCCCGACCTGGACGTGTCGCTGCGCGGCGCGGTGTCGATCGCCCGCCGGCTGCAGGACCCGCTGGCCGAGCTCGTCAAGATCGACCCCAAGTCGATCGGGGTCGGGCAGTACCAGCACGACGTGTCGGAGGTGAAGCTGTCGCGCTCGCTGGACGCCGTCGTCGAGGACTGCGTGAACGCCGTCGGCGTCGACGTCAACACCGCCTCGGTGCCGCTGCTGACCCGCGTGTCGGGCATCGGCGAGACGCTGGCGGAGAACATCGTCGCCCACCGCGACGCCCACGGCCCCTTCCGCACCCGCGCCGGGCTCAAGGACGTGCCCCGGCTCGGCCCCAAGGCGTTCGAGCAGTGCGCGGGCTTCCTGCGCATCCCCGGCGGGGACGACCCGCTCGACGCGTCCAGCGTGCACCCGGAGGCCTACCCGGTGGTGCGCCGCATCCTCGACGCCGCCGGCACCGACATCAAGGGCCTCATCGGCAACACCGCCCTGCTGCGCTCGCTCAAGCCCGAGAAGTTCGTCGACGACACCTTCGGCCTGCCGACCGTCACCGACATCCTCGCCGAGCTGGAGAAGCCCGGCCGCGACCCGCGCCCGGCGTTCCGCACGGCCGAGTTCAAGGAGGGCGTCGACACCCTCGACGACCTCAAGCCGGGCATGATCCTGGAGGGCGTGGTCACCAACGTCGCGGCGTTCGGGGCGTTCGTCGACGTCGGCGTGCACCAGGACGGCCTCGTGCACATCTCCGCCATGTCCGACAGGTACGTGGAGGACCCGCGCGACGTCGTCAAGCCCGGCGACATCGTCCGCGTCAAGGTGCTGGACGTCGACCTGCAGCGCAAGCGGATCTCGCTGACCCTGCGCCTGGACGACGAGCTCCCCGCCCCCGGGGGCGGTACGGGCGGCAGGCGCGGCGGCCAGGGCGACCGCCAGCGCCGCCAAGGCGGACGCGGCAACGGCCAGGGGCGCGGCGGCGGCCGCCGGGGCATGCTCCCGGCCGGCGGCGGTGCCATGGCCGACGCGCTGCGCCGCGCCGGTCTCGACAAGGGGCTTCCCGGCATGGGCGGCCAGGGCAAAGGCCGCCGCTGACTGACGTAAAAAGAACGCCCCGGTGCCGAGTGCGGCGCCGGGGCGTTCCCTAGCCCGAACGCTCTTCTGCCGAGGGGCCCGGCCGGTTCGGGGCTTGCCCCGGGGACTCGTCCGCGGAGGGGCCGCGCGGGCGCGGCACCCCCTGGGACGGCTGCTCCAGGTACGGCGCGGCGAGATGGGCCTGCCCGAGCGGGTCGCGCGACAGCGGATCGGGCGACGGCGGGAGTCCGCCGAACGGATCGCGTGCGCGCGGCTCCGGCCCCTCCTCGGCCGCGGCGGGCTCCGCGACGGGATGGTGCCGGGGGAACTGCGCCACCGCGATCGCCGCCAGCGCCAGCGCCGCCAGCCGCATCGCCGACTGCCCCGTGTCCTGCGGCCACGGCTCCCCGTACAGCAGCGTGCCCATGAGCAGCAGGTAGCTCTTGGCGGCCACGGTCATCACGGTCGCCACGATCGACACCCGGCAGCGCTGGAACGCCGCGACCATGATCCCGAAGCCGATCGCCGCCGCCACCACCGTCACATACGGGTACGGGGTCGTCAGCACGTCCGGGGCGGCGCCGCCGGCGTCGCTCCACCCCTTGATCGCCAGCTCGGCGGTGCCCACCGGGAACCCCGACGCCAGCCCGTAGGCGATGCCGGTCACCGGGCGCGCGTGCCGTCCGTCCGGCCGCACGTCCTCCAGCGCCAGGATGACCACCGGCACCAGCAGCGCCGGGACGACGACCGCCGCCAGCCGCCACGGCGGCGCGTCCGCCTCGCCGATCGGCGGGGCCTCCCGCATCGACAGCACCAGCAGCGCGATCGCGCCGCCGACCAGCAGCAGGCTCAGCCACTCGCGCGCGGTCAGCCGCTCGCCGAAGACCGCCAGCGCGATGGCCAGCAGCGGAAGCAGCCCGGACATGAAGATCGGGATGGCCACGCCCAGCGCCAGCTCGCCCATGGCGATGATCTGCAGCACCAGCCCGCCCAGCGCCGGCACCAGCCCGACCAGGAAGACCCAGTCGGTCAGCACCACCCAGGCCATGCGCGGGATGCGGTTGCCGCGCAGCGGCTCCACCCGGGCGGCGGCCAGCCGGAACACGGCGAAGCTGACATAATAGAGCGCAGTCGCTCCGAAGGCCGCGGTTATCCCGTTCATCCCGCACGAGTATGGATGGTCGGGGTGCGCCATGTCACACCCCTCGGGTGATCGTCGACCGGTCCGGCCCCGCGGTGGGTATGCCATCCGGTACGCGACAAGTTGATGACCTCGGCGTACGCGCTCGGGGCGTCCGGCCGCCGAAAGTGGCCGTCCGATGTCGGCAGACGCCGCCGCGACCCCATAGACTTGGCGGCGCGAAGGCGCGGAGTCCTCTTCGGCGTGCCCGCGCCTGCCTGAGATACCGGCTGGCTGAGTACGCGTCGAACGCCGCGGCCGAGACAGCGCCCGATCAAGGAGACCAACCCCAGTGAAGACCGATGTCGAGGAGCTGACCCCGACCCGGGTCAAGCTCACCGTCGAGGTTCCGTTCGACGAGCTCAAGCCGAACCTCGACAAGGCGTACAAGGAGATCTCGCGCCAGGTGCGGATCAAGGGCTTCCGGCCCGGCAAGGTCCCCGCCCCGCTGATCGACAAGTACGTCGGCCGGGGCGCGGTCCTGCAGGAGGCGGTCAACGACGCGCTTCCGCAGCTGTACGGCCGCGCCGTCGAGGAGTCGGAGATCTTCGTTCTCGGCCAGCCCGACGTCGAGGTGACCGAGCTCGACGACGGCAAGCAGTTCGCCTTCACCGCCGAGGTCGACATCCGGCCCAAGTTCGAGGTGCCCGACTACGACGGCCTGGAGGTCGTGGTCGACGACGCGGTCGTCACCGACGAGCGCGTCGAGGAGACCATCGGCAACCTGCGCGAGCGGTTCGCCTCGCTGACCACCGTCGACCGCGCCGCCGAGGCGGGCGACTTCGCCGTCGTCGACCTCGAGGCCAAGATCGACGGCGAGACCGTCGAGGACGCCTCCACCACCGGCCTGTCCTACGAGGTCGGCAGCAACTCGTCGGTGGAGGGCCTGGACGACGCCCTCACCGGCCTGAAGGCGGGCGAGAGCGCCACCTTCACCGCCGCGCTCAAGGGCGGCGAGCGCGCCGGCGAGGAGGCCGAGATCACGGCCACCGTGCAGAGCGTCAAGGTCAAGAACCTGCCCGACCTCGACGACGAGTTCGCCCAGCTCGCCAGCGAGTTCGACACGCTGGAGGAGCTGCGCGCCGACGTGCGCACCCGGCTGGAGCGGCAGCTGCGCGCCCAGCAGCTGTCCCAGGCCCGCGACCGCGCCCTGGAGGCCCTGCTCGAGAAGATCGACATCCCGCTGCCCGAGCGGGTGGTCGAGGAGGAGATCAACCGCCGCAACCAGCAGCTGGAGCAGCAGCTGCAGATGGCGGGCATGACCAAGGCCGACTACCTGAAGAGCGAGGAGAAGTCCGAGGAGGACTTCGCCGCCGAGGTCGCCGAGGCGGCCCGCCAGGCGGTCAAGGGCGGCTTCGTGCTCGACCAGCTCGCCGTGCAGGAGGAGCTGGGCGTCGAGAACGAGGAGCTCAGCGAGTACGTCGTCACGCAGGCCATGCAGATGGGCGTGCCGCCGCAGCAGCTCGCCCAGTACCTCACCGAGAACAACCAGCTGCCCGCGATCGTCGCCGAGGTGCTGCGCAACAAGGCCCTCAACCTGGTCGTCGAGCACGTCTCGCTCAAGGACGAGTCCGGCAACCAGCTCGACGTCGCGGCGATCCAGCGCGAACTGAGCGGCGAGACCGTCCGGGCCGAGTCCGAGGACGCGCAGGAGGACTCCAAGGCCGAGGAGCCCGCCGAGGAGCCCGCCGCCGAGGCCGCCGAGACGGACAAGCCCGCCGAGTCCGACAAGAAGGACTCCTGACGGGGATGTGACGAGCCCGCCTGCCCGGCCCACCGGGCAGGCGGGCTCGGCTGCGCACCGCCGACCGCCTATAGCGGTCGCCGCGTCGCCCCACGCGCACGCCCAACCACCCGCTGGCGTGCCCTACGGGCGCCCCTTGGCGTGGCCGGACACCGCTATCTCGACACCGAGCCAAGCGTCCCGACCAAGACGCACCCACTGCTGTGGGCCCAGCTCCACGACCAAGCGACGCCCGCTGGCAACTGCCCTTCCAGGCCCTCACGAGCCGACGCCCGGCAGCGACCCCGCAGATGCACTCGCCGGCCCGAGGGGTCGCCGTGGACGACGGCCATGGTGACCGCCCTTCCGACGGGTGAGATACGCGCCGCCGACGACGGCCAGCACGGCTGGGCCGTGTTCCGAAGTGGGCGGAGCCATGCGTTCAGCGCGGTGGTATGGCAGCTTGCGGTCGGTCGGCTCGAAGGCGGGTGGGCGGCCACCGAGCCGTTCCGCCGCCGGTGCCGGCCTGGACGCTCTGGGACCGGGAGCGCGGTGGCGATGCCACGGTGACGCTCACCTCACTTCGCAACACACCCCTGGGCCCCGTCCGGCGGACCTGGGCAGCAGGGGCGTCGCCGCATGTACGGCATTCGTGGCACCGTCGGCCGGGGCATCCGTCTCCGATGCGACCACCCCGCCGGCGCCGCGACGTCATCAACCGGCTCAAGCGACGACGCTGTAGCGCACCCGCCACGCACTACCGGCCCGGTATCACCGCACTCCTGCGGATCTTCCGTGATCCACCGGACACGCCGTAGGACGACGGCATAGACCGCACTGCGCGTGGTGGAGGGACAAGCCGTGGCGCGTCCTGGCGACCGCGACGACGGCTTTCGCGCAGTGGAGTCTCTCCTCGCAGGACTTGACCACGATCTACGCATTCCGGGCCAGGGCATTGCCCTGGACGACGGCCATGGTGGCCGGCCTTCCGTCCGTGGACGGTCGGATGAGGGGGGCGCTTCTGATGGTGGCAGGCACGCTGGGGCATTGTGCGCAGGTCGGGGCGCGGTCCGGTGGAGGCGCGGGCCGCTGCGTCTCCTGGCGGTCGCGACGACGGCGTAGGCGGTCAGTGCGCAGACCAGGGGCGGTAGGGAAATCCACTCGGGCGCGCCGCCGATTGCCGTCCATGGCTTGAGGTGCAGGGCGGTAGGCCAGGTGGACCGCCCCGGCGGCCATGCACCAAGCTGGGGCGCAGGCTACTGGTCGCATCGGCGAAAGAGTCGCGTGATGACCGGCTTGCGCAGCGTCGGTTCGCTGCGTGTGCGGGGGACCGCGGCGTCCGCTGGACGGATGTGCGTGGTCCACCATCCGATCGCCTGCCGTACGGGCAGATCGAGGCCGAGAGTGTCGGCACCGCCGCGTTTCTGTAGACCGCTGTCCAGTCGTGCGTAATACCCACCTTGGGCAGCCGAGGCCGAAAAAGACAGCTCCCCTCTCTGAGGCCGGGCACCCCCTCGCGTGTCTCTACGCCGCTCTGCGTCCCTGTGCGCCCGCTCAGAGGATCTTGTGTGCGATGGACGGCCATCGGGGGGCTGCAGACAGCGGCTGGGCCCGATGAGGCCGTGGCATGGCGGGGGAGGCGCGCAGGTTGCGGTGGGGCTTGGGGGAAGCCCGTCGGATGCCCGCCTGTGCTCCTGCGCGGGACGCCCGGGCCAGACGTGGGGCGGACGCGGCGCCGTCCGCAGCGCGTACACGTGCGCGACGCCGCTCGGCGAGCGGTCCGCCGGCGCCGACGGTGGCCTTTCGGCCGCCGACCGCGGCCAGTTCGCCGTTGGTGCCGGCGAGCACCGGTGTGCGTCCGCCTTGGACGAGTCAGACGCCCCGGTACGTGCCGCAATGTGGGGCGCCGCCCGCTGCCCGGCGGTCGTATGGAGGTCGCGGACCGGGGCCTACGGCCAAGCGGCGGATGCGTTGTGGCTTGTGGGAGCGCGATGGGGGAACCGGGAGGAGAGTACGAGCGCCCCGCGCCAGGCATGGGATGCCTGGCGCCTCGCAGAGTCACAGAGCGTGCCCGCAACGAGGTGGGGATGAAACATACCGGTGCGTCCGGACTCCGGGGGTACGCCCCCAGCGAAAAGGCAGCCCTCCCGGCATGATCGGTCGCCGCCGCGCGTTAATGTCCAATCATCCGAACCGATAAAAGGACCGGAGGAACACACCGGTGAGCATGCCTCCGACGAACGACCCGTCGCTGATCCAGTCGAGGGTCGCCGAAGCGCCCCTGCTGCCGCTCAGCGAGCAGCTGTTCCAGCGTCTGCTCCGGGAGCGCATCGTGGTCCTCGGCCAGCAGGTCGACGACGACATCGCCAACCGTATCTGCGCCGAGCTGCTGCTGCTGTCGGCCGAGGACGGGCGCCGCGACATCACCCTGTACATCAACTCGCCCGGCGGCTCGGTCACCGCGGGCATGGCGATCTACGACGTCATGCAGTACGTGCCGAACGACATCGTCACCGTCGCCATGGGCCTGGCCGCGTCGATGGGGCAGTTCCTGCTGTGCGCGGGCACCCGCGGCAAGCGCTACGCCCTGCCGCACGCCCGCATCATGATGCACCAGCCGTCCGGCGGCATCGGCGGTACCGCCTCGGACATCAAGATCCAGGCCGAGCAGATGCTCTACGTCAAGAAGACGCTGGCCGAGCGGATCGCCTCGCACACCGGCCAGACGGTCGAGCAGATCGAGAAGGACTCCGACCGCGACCGCTGGTTCACCGCCGAGGAGGCCCGCGACTACGGCTTCGTCGACCACGTGGTGCTCAGCGCCACCCAGGTGCCCTCCGAGGGCCCCGTCTCCTGACCACCCGCACGAAAAGCGGAGGCACTTTCGTGAGTGAGCTCATCCGGCCCGGCGCGTACGACCTGATCCAGGCGGGCCGTGCGCCGATGCCTGTGGACAACCGCTACATCATCCCCTCCTTCGTCGAGCGCACCACGTACGGGGTCAAGGAGATGAACCCGTACAACAAGCTCTTCGAGGAGCGGATCATCTTCCTCGGGGTGCAGATCGACGACGCGTCGGCCAACGACGTCATGGCCCAGCTGATCACCCTGGAGTCGATCGACCCGGACCGCGACATCAGCATCTACATCAACTCGCCCGGCGGCTCGTTCACGGCCATGACGGCGATCTACGACACGATGCAGTTCGTCAAGCCGGACATCCAGACGGTCTGCATCGGCCAGGCGGCGTCCGCCGCGGCGGTGCTGCTGGCGGCCGGCAGCCCGGGCAAGCGCGCCGCGCTGCCCAACTCCCGGATCTTCATCCACCAGCCGGCCACCGAGGGCACCTACGGCCAGGCCAGCGACATCGAGATCCAGGCCCGTGAGATCATGCGGATCCGCGAGCAGCTGGAGGACATCCTGGCCCGGCACAGCGGCAAGAGCGTCGACGAGGTGCGGCGGGACATCGAGCGGGACAAGATCCTTACCGCCCAGGAGGCCAAGGAGTACGGTCTGATCGACGATGTCTTCGTCAGCAGGAAGCGCAAGGCCGAGGTAGTGTCGTCCTGAGACGGCACCCGGACCTGGGAGACCCCCAGCCCGGTCGTCATTCTTCCGGGCGAGGGGCTTACCAAGTCCGTTGGAGACGGTAACGTCGAATCCAACGTCGAGAGCCTTCGGGACACGCAACCGAGCTGCGCCGCTTCCTCCATGGGCGGGCGGCCCCACGAAAAGGAGACAGTTGGGTGGCACGCATCGGCGACGGTGGTGACCTGCTCAAGTGCTCGTTCTGCGGGAAGAGCCAGAAGCAGGTCAAGAAGCTCATCGCGGGTCCGGGCGTGTACATCTGCGACGAGTGCATCGATCTCTGCAACGAGATCATCGAGGAGGAGCTCGCCGAGACCTCCGACCTCAAGTGGGACAGCCTGCCCAAGCCGCGGGAGATCTACGAATTCTTGGACTCCTACGTCATCGGGCAGGAGGCGGCCAAGAAGGCGCTGTCGGTGGCCGTCTACAACCACTACAAGCGCATCCAGTCCGGCGACTCCGGGCGGGACGACGCGGTCGAGCTGGCCAAGTCGAACATCCTGCTGCTGGGGCCGACCGGGTCGGGCAAGACGCTGCTCGCGCAGACGCTCGCCAAGCTCCTGAACGTGCCGTTCGCGATCGCCGACGCGACGGCGCTGACGGAGGCCGGCTACGTCGGCGAGGACGTCGAGAACATCCTGCTCAAGCTGATCCAGGCGGCCGACTACGACGTCAAGAAGGCCGAGACCGGGATCATCTACATCGACGAGGTCGACAAGATCGCCCGCAAGAGCGAGAACCCGTCGATCACCCGCGACGTGTCCGGCGAGGGCGTCCAGCAGGCGCTGCTGAAGATCCTGGAGGGGACCACCGCGAGCGTCCCGCCGCAGGGCGGCCGCAAGCACCCGCACCAGGAGTTCATCCAGATCGACACCACCAACGTGCTGTTCATCTGCGGCGGCGCCTTCGCCGGACTGGAGAAGATCGTCGAGTCCCGGGTGGGCAAGCAGGGCATGGGCTTCGGCGCGGTCATCCGCTCCAAGGACGACTTCGCCGAGTCCAGCAACGTGCTGGCCGACGTGATGCCCGAGGATCTGCTGAAGTTCGGCATGATCCCCGAGTTCATCGGCCGCCTCCCGATCATCACCAGCGTGCACAACCTGGACCGGGAGGCGCTGATCAACATCCTCACCGAGCCCAAGAACGCGCTGGTCAAGCAGTACCACCGGCTGTTCGAGCTGGACGGTGTGGACCTGGAGTTCACCTCCGACGCGCTGGAGGCCATCGCCGACCAGGCCATCCTGCGCGGCACCGGCGCCCGCGGCCTGCGCGCCATCATGGAGGAGGTCCTCCTGTCGGTGATGTACGAGGTCCCCAGCCGCCAGGACGTCGCCCGCGTCGTCATCACCCGCGAGGCCGTGCTGGAGCACGTCAACCCCACCCTCGTCCCGCGCGAACGCACCAAACGCGAACCCCGCGAAAAGTCCGCCTGAGAAGGGATGGTCGGGGCGGGTCCCCGTGCCGGGTGAGCCCAGCTCGCCTCGGCCAGGCCCCGCCCTGGGTGCCTCCTGGAGGGCTCGCATTGGACGCTCGCCGCGACGTACCCGTTCGGTGAGGCGCTCAAGGGGCGGTTCCCTCCGCATGCTTGGCCGTGCCGGTCACCGCCGATGTTTCGCGGGTGAGCGGCCTCTGGGCGCGCCGGACACCCGCCACGTCCTGTTCGGCGAGCTGCGCTCGCCTTCGCCGGAACCCTCCCTTGGTGGCTGGAGCTACCTCTCTAGGGCCTCCTGGTTGTGTCCGGCGTCGATTCTCGTCATGTGATGCCTGTTCGGTGGGCTGCGCTCAGCTTCGCTGGACCGTGTCCTTGCTGTCTTCCAGAGGGCACCTCCCCGGCGCCCCTTTGGGGGCGCGTGTCGCGTTGGACGTTCGCTGCATTGTGCCTGTGTCTTTCCAGACGGTGCCTCTGGAGCCTCGTGGTCGTGCGTGGCGAGGGGCGTCCGTCGTGTTGTGCCTGATTGGTGAGCTGCGTTCGCTTGCTGTGATTCCGCCACTGGTGCCCGGG
Organism: Actinomadura keratinilytica; assembly: GCF_039539665.1. NCBI lineage: Bacteria > Bacillati > Actinomycetota > Actinomycetes > Streptosporangiales > Thermomonosporaceae > Actinomadura > Actinomadura keratinilytica. The sequence goes on along the minus strand of NZ_BAABDO010000057.1, from coordinate 10,467 downwards.
CCCTGATAGCCCCCTCGGTTGCGTCCGGCGTGAGCGCTTGTCGCGTTGCGTCTGCTTGGTGGCTGCCTTCACCTTCGCTAGAGCCCCGCCTTGGGGCAGGCGGACGAGGCATCGTCGGCAGGTGATCGCTGCGGCGGGGCATGCACACCCCCCGTCGGGGCTGTCGAGGAATCTTTCAGCGGATGCGCGGGCGGCGCGACCAGTGCGACAGGCCGACGGTTCGCTACGACGACGTGGCCCTGTACTCCCGACCCCGACCGGACGGGACGCCGCGCGGGCGATGACTGGTTCGGTGCGCTCGTTCCGCACCTGCCGCCAGTGCCAGGCCCTGTCCGGCGGATCTCGGCGCCTGGGGCACCCGCCGCCTGTGCGGCTCCATGGCACCGTGCGAGCGGGTCGGGGTGGCGGCCGCCTTTCCGTGTGCGGTGCGACCGCTTCGTCGACGGCGCGGCGTCATTTACCGCCTCGAGCGACGCCGCTGTAGCGCCACGAGCCATGCCGAGTGCGCACTACCGGGCCGGTGTCACCGCACTGCTGCGGATCCCCATGATTCACCGGACACGCCCTGGTCGTGGCGGTGGCGGCAGGTCGGTGGTGGGCGGCTTGGGTGACTCGGAGGTCACCGGGGTCTCGGGGGACGTGTGGGGTCGCCGAGGCCGGCCTCCCGGGCCAGGACGATGGCCTGGGCGCGGTCGGCGACGTGGAGCTTGAGGAAGATGTTCGAGACGTGGTTGCGGACGGTCTTCTGGCTGAGGAAGAGGGTGGCGGCGATCTCGGCGTTGCTGCGGCCCTGGGCGATGAGTTCGAGGACCTCGCGTTCGCGTTCGGTGAGCTGGGGAAAGGCGGCCTGGCGCGGGTCGGGCATCTCGGTGAAGTAGGACAGCACCCGGCGGGCGATCTCGGGGCCGTAGATGGCCTCGCCGGCGGCGACCGCGCGGACGGCGCGGGCGATCTCCTCGGCGCCGGACTCCTTGAGCAGGTAGCCGCGGGCGCCGGCGCGCATGGCGGCGAACACCGAGTCGTCGTCGCGGAACATCGTCAGCACCAGCACGCCGATGCGGGGGCTGGTGCGGGTGATGGTGCGGGTGGCCTCGATGCCGTTGCCGCCGGGCATCTGCAGGTCCATCACGACGACGTCGGGCTGCAGTTCCGCGGCGAGCCGGACGGCGTCGGGGCCGTTCTCGGCCTCGCCGACCACCTCGACGCCGAGGGCCTGCAGCAGTCCGCGCAGGCCCTGCCGGTAGATGGGGTGGTCGTCGGTGATCAGGACCCGGATGGGCTCGCCGGTCCGCTCCGCCTCGGTCATGGTCGCGCTCCGCTCACCTTCACTCGGGGGAAGCCCGATGGTAGTCCGGGACGGTGAGGGGCAGCCGGGCCGAGACGATGGTGCCCGCGCCGGGCCGCGAGGTGATCAGGCAGGTGCCGCCGACCTCGGCGGCCCATTCGCGCATCGACGCCAGGCCGCCGCGGCGGCGGGAGCGGCGGCGGTCGTCGGCCGAGCCGCGGGCGGGCTGCTCGGAGAACCCCACGCCCGAGTCGGCGATCATGAGGTGCAGGGCGGCGTCCCGGTTCAGCAGCACCAGCACCGTGCCGGACCGGGAGTGGGCGCGGACGTTGGCCAGCGCCTCGCGCGCGATGCGGTACGCGGCGACCTCCACGGCCGCGGGCAGGGCCCCGGCGTCCTCGCCCAGGCCGCCGACGCGCACGTCGACGCGTTCGCAGCAGTCCGCGGCCATCGCCTCGATCGCCCCGGCCAGGCCCAGGTCGTCCAGGGCGGGCGGGCGCAGGCCGTGCGCCAGGTCGCGGATCTGCCCGACGGTGGTGGCCAGCCGGTCGCGCAGCTCCGACAGCAGCGGCGCGACCCGTTCGGGTTCGCCGGGGAGGGTGAGCCGGACGGCGTCCAGGGACATGGCCAGGCTGGCGAGGGTGGGGCCGAGCCCGTCGTGCAGGTCGTGCCGCAGGCGGCGCCGCTCCTCCTCGCGGGCGGCCAGGATCCGCTGCCGCGAGTGCTGCAGGTCGTCGGTGAGCCGGTGCAGGCGGGGGATGCTCGCCAGGTGCGCGACGACCGCACCGGCGGCGAACGCCGCGGCCAGGCCGGCGACGCGCCCCACAACCGCCGCCATCGCACCTCCAGCCGTCGTGCCCGTCGTCCCGGCGCCCGCGGACCGCGGAGGGAGTACCTCCGCGGCCAGCCTTTCCGGTCGGACGACCCGGCGTCAGGTGACCGGTGTCCCGTCCTCGGCGGGATTGTGGGGTCAGCTCTCGACGTCCTTGCGCAGGCGGCGCATCTGGTCGGCGACGACGCTGTAGGTGTAGGTGCGGGTGCTGCCGAGCGAGCCGCTCGTCTGCGGGGCGGGGGCGACCAGGCCGAAGGTCTTGTCCGTCATCCACACGCAGGTGGCCGTCTGGTACGACAGGCTGCTGCCGAGGACGCCGGCGCGGATGGACGCGCAGGCCGCCTCGCCGTCGCCGCCCGGGTCGGCCAGCGGGATCGTGACGACCGACACGCTGCTGTTGCCGGCGTTGTCCATGCTGCGCCGGAACTCGCTGTGCAGCCGGTCGGGGTCGAAGTCACCGGTGCCGCCGACGAACAGGTAGCGGTCGGAGCCCGAGCTGTAGACGGCGGTCCGGACCTTCTCGATGTTCGAGCCGCCCAGGTTGCGCAGCGTCGACTGCTGGCTGCTGAGCTGGGTGCCCAGCTCGCGTTCGGCCGCGTAGTCGCGGGTCAGCCCGCCCGCCGTCGCCGGGGTGCTGATGGAGCTGGGCCCGCCGCCGACCACCATGAAGGCCACCACCAGCACGGCGACCACCGCCACGGCCAGCACGGCGAGCATCCCGATGATCAGCGGGGCGGACGAGGAGCGGCGCGGCGGCGGGGGGACGTAGGCGCCGCCCGGGCCGTACGGGCCCGGCGGGTAGCCCGGCGGTTGCGGGCCGTGGCCGTAGGGGACGCCGCCGCCCGGAGGACCGCCGGGCGCCGGAGGGGGGTTCCAACCGCTCATCTCACTCCTCAGGGGGTTCCGGGCGGGCGCCGCGGCGGCGGCGTCCGGCCGCAGGGGGTCTGATAGTTGGGACGCGTGCCCGGGGCCGCGCGTTCTACCGTCTCGGGGCCCGTAGAATCTGGGCCCGTGACAACGCCCAGCACTGAGCGCGGCCAGGCGGCCGCCCACGTCGATCTGCCCACCAAGTACCAACCGGCTGATGTCGAGGGCAGGCTGTACGAGCGCTGGGTATCGGCAGGGTACTTCGCCGCCGATCCGGCGCGGAACCCCGGCGGACCGGCATATTCGATCGTCATCCCGCCGCCCAACGTCACCGGCTCGCTGCACATGGGCCACGCGCTGGACCACTCGATCCAGGACGCGCTCGTGCGGCGCCGCCGCATGCAGGGGTACGAGGCGGTGTGGGTGCCCGGTATGGACCACGCCGGGATCGCCACCCAGAACGTGGTGGAGCGGGAGCTGGCCAAGGAGGGCAAGTCCCGCCACGACCTGGGCCGCGAGGCGTTCGTCGAGCGGGTCTGGGCGTGGAAGGCCGAGTCCGGCGGGCGCATCCTCGGCCAGATGCGCCGCCTCGGCGACAGCGTGGACTGGAGCCGCGAGGCGTTCACCATGGACGAGCAGCGCGCCCGCGCCGTCCGCACGATCTTCAAGCGGCTGTTCGACGACGGCCTGATCTACCGGGCCGAGCGCATCATCAACTGGTGCCCGCGCTGCCTGACCGCCCTGTCGGACATCGAGGTCGAGCACGCCGACCGCGAGGGCGAGCTGGTGTCGATCCGGTACGGGTCGGGCGACGACGAGATCGTCGTGGCGACCACCCGGGCCGAGACGATGCTCGGCGACACCGCCGTGGCCGTGCACCCCGACGACCCGCGCTACAAGCACATGGTGGGCCGGGAGGTCGAGCTGCCGCTGACCGGCCGGCGCATCCCGGTGGTGGCCGACGAGCACGTCGACCCCGAGTTCGGCACCGGCGCGGTGAAGGTCACCCCGGCGCACGACCCCAACGACTTCGAGATCGGGCGGCGGCACGACCTGCCCTCGCTGACCATCATGGACGAGCGCGGCGTGATCACCGCGCACGGGCCGTTCGAGGGCCTGGACCGGTTCGAGGCGCGTCCCGCGGTGGTCGCCGCGCTGCGCCAGCAGGGCCGGATCGTCAAGGAGGTCCGCCCCTACGAGCACTCGGTCGGGCACTGCCAGCGCTGCTCCACGGTCGTGGAGCCGCGGGTGTCGCTGCAGTGGTTCGTCAAGGTCGCGCCGCTGGCCAAGGCCGCGGGCGACGCCGTCCGCGACGGCCGCGTGCGGATCCACCCGCCGGAGATGGCGGCCCGCTACTTCGAGTGGGTCGACAACATGCACGACTGGTGCATCAGCCGCCAGCTGTGGTGGGGGCACCGCATCCCCGTCTGGTACGGCCCGGACGGCCAGACGGTGTGCCCCGGCCCGGACGAGGAGCCGCCCGCCGGGTGGACCCAGGAGACCGACGTCCTCGACACCTGGTTCTCCTCGGCGCTGTGGCCGTTCTCCACGTTCGGCTGGCCGGAGGACACGCCCGACCTGCGGCGCTTCTACCCGACGTCGGTGCTGGTCACCGGCTACGACATCCTGTTCTTCTGGGTGGCCCGGATGATGATGTTCGGGCTGTACGCGATGGACGGGGTCGAGCCGTTCAAGGTGATCGCGCTGCACGGCATGGTGCGCGACCAGCACGGCAAGAAGATGTCCAAGTCGTTCGGCAACGTGGTCGACCCGCTGGACTGGATCGACCGCTACGGCGCCGACGCCACCCGGTTCACGCTGCTGCGCGGCGCCAACCCCGGCGGCGACGTCCCGGTGGCCGACGAGTGGGCGCAGGGTTCGCGCAACTTCTGCAACAAGCTGTGGAACGCGACCCGGTTCGCGCTGATGAACGGCGCGCACGTGCGCGGCGAGCTGCCGGCGGAGGGGCTGACGACCGTCGACCGGTGGGTCCTGTCGCGGCTCAACAAGGTGATCGCCGAGGTCGACGCGCACCTGGAGTCGTTCGAGTTCGCCAAGGCGTGCGAGACGCTCTACCACTTCGCGTGGGACGAGGTGTGCGACTGGTACGTCGAGCTGTCCAAGGTGCAGCTGGACGACCCCGCCACCGCCGACACCACGCGCCGCGTCCTGGGTGAGGTGCTGGACCGCCTGCTGCGGCTGCTGCACCCGGTCATCCCGTTCGTCACCGAGGAGCTGTGGACGTCCCTGACGGGCGAGGAGACGCTGGTGCGGGCCGCCTGGCCGCAGGCGGACGCGGCCCGGCACGACGAGGACGCCGAGGCGCTGGTGGCGTCGCTGCAGCGGCTGGTCACCGAGGTCCGGCGGTTCCGCGCCGACCAGGGCCTCAAGCCGGGGCAGCGGGTGGCCGCCGCCCTGGAGTGGGGCGGGTCGCCGCTGTCCGGCCACGAGAAGGGCGTGCGGATGCTGCTGCGCCTGGACGCGCCGGGCGAGGGCTTCTCGGCCACCGCGTCGCTGCCGGTGGAGGGCGTGACCGTCCGCCTGGACACCGCCGGGGCCATCGACGTGGCCGCCGAGCGCAAGCGCCTGGAGAAGGACCTGGCCAACGCCCGCAAGGAGGCCGAGCAGGCCCGGCGCAAGCTCGGCAACGAGTCGTTCGTGGCCAAGGCCCCGGAGGCCGTGGTCGCCAAGACCCGCGACCGGCTGAGCCAGGCCGAGGCCGACATCGCCCGCCTGGAATCCCAGCTGGCCGCCCTGCCCGCGGCCTGATCGCGTCGCGCCGCGCCCCGCCGTCCGCGGCGGGGCGCGGCGTTGCCGTCAGGTGTACCGAACGCGCGGCATGCCCGGCTCTGCGGCGTTACGATCCCGTGTGATCATTCCGGTGATCAGCGTGCTTCGGGGCTGGATGTAGATGTCGGGAGGCTCGTTGGCTGATTCGCCCCATCGCTCCGATGTGACGGACGAGGCGGGTGACCGCGCGGTTCCCGCGTCCGCGCCTCCCGCGCCCGCCGGGCCCGCGGCGTCCGCCGCGCCCACCACGGCCGTCGACGTCGAGGTGCCGTCCCTCGACGGCGGTGCGGCGGGCCAGGACGGGCCCTCGGCGGAGCTTCCCGCGCAGCCGTGGTGGATGCAGGCCCCCGCCGACCTGAACTCCGGGCCGCAGCGCATCCCCGACCTGACCGGGACGCCCGGGGACGTCTCGACCGGCCCGCACGCCCTCCCCACGGCCAACGGCACGCTGACCTCCGGCGGGCACCCCGTGGTGGCCTCCGGCGGACACCCCGTGGTGGCCTCCGGCGGGCATCCGGTGGTGACGTCCGGAGCGCACCCGGTGGTGTCCACGGGCCCGCAGCGCGCCGTCGGCGCCGCGCAGGCCCCCTCCGGGGAACCCCCGGCGAAGCGGCGCACGACCCGCCGCATCGTCATGATCATGGTGGGGGCCGCGTCCGTCGGGCTGGTCGCGGCGCTCGCCGTGGGCGCGCTGGCGCTGCGGCAGGGCGGCTCCGGCGAGGGCGGCGGCACGAAGACGACCCGGCACCGCATCACGGCGGCGGCGGTCGCGGGCGGCCTGCAGCGCACCCCCGGCATGCCCGCCGCCACCGCCGCCTACCCGTTCATGGCGTCGGCGGTGCGGGCGGGCGGCGCCGAACGGGCCGGCAACGTGGCCGCCGTGTACGCCGACCTGCCGCAGCGTTCGCGGAACGTGGTGTTCCTGGGCGGCACCGGCAAGATCGGCGACCCGGCCGCGTTCCTGCGCCGGGCGCGTCCCGGCACGGTGCTGACGACGCGGAACGTCAAGCCCGGCAAGGGCGGCGGCAGCGCGGTGTGCGGGACGTTCGCCGTGCTGGCCGACGTGCACGTCTACTGCTCGTGGGCGACGGACTCCTCGTTCGGGTTCGTGGCGTCCAACCTGCCCACCGTGGGCGACGACACCGCCGCCATGGCCGACCTGATGCGCCGGATGCGCGCCGACCTGGAGAAGTGATCTAGACGGTGAACAGCCGGCCGGTGTCGGCGTCCACCAGGTCGAGCACGAGCCCGACGAAGTAGACGGTGCCGAGGGCGGCCACGCGCTGCCCCAGGCCGGCGACGCGCTCGCGGGTCAGGTCGGCCGCGTCGATCACCGTCCAGTGCGGCGGCAGCGGCCGGGTGAAGCGCAGATGCCGGTACGGCAGCCGCACGAACGTGACGGGCAGCCCCTCCAGGGCGGCCACGGCGCCGTCCAGGTCCTTGTGGTCGGGCAGGCACACCAGGGCGTGGTCGACGGCGCCCCAGCGGGCGCGCGCGGCGTCCAGCGCCGCGGCGACGCCGGTTCCGTCGATCGCCGAATCCGCCAGGACCTGCGTCGCCGTGCCGGGCAGCCGGTGCCACGACAGGCGACCCGGCAGCCGCACCGACTCCAGCACGGACCGCAGCCGCGCCGCCCCCGGCATCGGCGCTCCGCGCGCCCGCAGCAGCCGCAGCCCGGCGGTGACGCCCACCGCGGCGCTGACGCGGCCCAGCCCCGGCGGCAGCGCCCCGGCGGGCACCTCGCCGCCGCCGGTCACGTACTCGCCGGTCACGTACTCGACGGAGGCGGCGCCGCCGGTGCGGTCGGCGACCACGCCGTCCAGCGTCCCGGCGACCGCCGGATCCTGCGGCGCCGACACCACCGCCCGCGTGCCCCGGGCCGCCACCCCCGCCTTCTCCGCGGCGATCGCCTCGACGGTGCCGCCGAGCACGCCCAGGTGCTCGCCGAAGATCGGCGTGACGGCGACGACGTCCGGGGCGAACAGCGACACCTCGTCCGACCGCCCGCCCATGCCCGCCTCCAGCACCAGCGCGTCGGCGCCGACGCCGACCCCGTGCGCGGCCCCCGCGACGGTGAACAGCCCCGCCGGCGACAGGTAACCGGCCCCGGGAGGCGGCAGGCGGCGCAGCGCGTCCTCGATCCGGCGGCCCAGCGCGCGCAGGCCGCCCTCGCCGACGGCGCGGCCGTCCACCCGGATCCTGTCGGTGTTGCCGCGCAGCCCGGGGCTGGTCACCGTGCAGACCCGCCACCCGGCCGCGGCCAGGCAGGCGGACGCGTACGTGGCCGCCGTGCCCTTGCCCTTGGACCCCACCACCGTCAGCACCGGGAGGCGCAGGCCGCCCAGCCCCAGCAGACCGGCGACGCGGCGCGCCCGGTCCAGGTCGCGCTGCTGCCCGCGGCGCCGGGCGCGCCACTCGCGGAAGAACACCTCGTCGGCGTCCATCGCACCCCCCAACACGTCCCGGCGCTCCATGCTCGCAGGCCGGGAGTCCGGGCGGATGCGCGGGCGGGCGGCGATAGGCTGCAGAGGTCGGTCGACGCAGCATGGAGCATCGTGAACCAGGTGGAAGAGCCGTCGGACTACCCCGCCGCCGTCCGGGAGATCATGAGCCGCGGGGTCGAGTGGGAGATCGAACCGTCCCTCGACCGCATCCGCGACCTGGTGGACGTGCTGGGCGAACCGCAGCGCGCCTACCCGGTGATCCACATCGCCGGCACCAACGGCAAGTCCAGCACCGCGCGGATGGTCGAGACGCTGCTGCGCGAACGCGGCCTGCGCACCGGCCTGTACACCAGCCCGGAGCTGACCGCGCTGCACGACCGGATCGCCGTGGACGGCGAGCCGATCGGCGAGCGCCGCTTCGTCGAGGTGCTGCGCGACATCCTGCCCTACGTGCGGCTGGTGGACGACAAGCACGGCGTGCGGGTGTCGTTCTTCGAGGTGCTGACCGCGATGGCGTACGCGGCGTTCGCCGACGCGCCGGTCGACGTGGCGGTGGTCGAGGTCGGCATGGGCGGCGCGTGGGACGCCACCAACGTCGCCGACGGGGACGTGGCCGTCGTCACCCCCGTCGCGCTCGACCACACCCGCCACCTCGGCGACACCATCGAGAAGATCGCCGCGGAGAAGGCGGGGATCATCAAGCCGGGCGCGGTGGCGGTGCTGGCCCAGCAGCCGCTGCCCGCCGCCGAGGTGCTGCTGCGCCGCGTGGCCGAGACCGGCGCGGTGGCCGCCCGCGAGGGCATCGAGTTCGGCGTGCTGCACCGGGACGTGGCGGTCGGCGGCCAGCAGATCACCCTGCGCGGCCTGCACGGCACCTACGACGACATCTTCCTGCCGCTGTTCGGCCACCACCAGGCGGCGAACGCGGCCGTCGCGCTGGCCGCCGTCGAGGCGTTCGCGTCCGGCGCGCCCACCCGCGCCCAGCCGAGCCTGGAGGCGGCCACCCGCATCGCCGCCGGGGACGACTACGCCGGCGGCGAGGAGGGGCAGCTCGACCCGGCGCTGGTGCGCAGCGGGTTCGCCAAGGCCGTCTCGCCCGGCCGCCTGGAGGTGGCGCGCACCGGCCCGACCGTGCTGCTGGACGCGGCGCACAACCCGGCGGGCATGGCCGCGACGGTGGAGGCGATCCACGAGTCGTTCGGGTTCAGCCGCCTGGTCGGGCTGGTCGCCGTGGCCGCCGACAAGGACGTGGCCGGCGTGCTGGACCAGCTGGAGCCGGTGCTGGCCGAGGTCGTCGTCACCCGCAACTCCTCGCCGCGCTCCATGGACCCCGGCGAGCTGGCGGAGCTGGCCGAGGGCGTGTTCGGCGCCGAGCGGGTGCACCTGGTGCCGCGCATGGACGACGCGATCGACCGCGCCATCGGCCTGGCCGAGGAGACGGGCGAGTACGCGGGCGCCGGCGTGCTGATCACCGGGTCGGTGGTCACCGTCGGCGACGCCCGCACCCTGCTGCGCGTCGGCGCCCCGCCGGCCGAGTGAGAGCGGGGGACGACCGGGTGAGGAGCGGAGCGAGGCGATGAGACGGCTGCTGGCGACGGTGCTGGTCTGCGAGGCGATCGTGATCGCGTTGGCGATCCCGGTGGCCGTCGCGGTGCTGGGCGTGGACGGGGCCACGGCCGGGGGCGTGTGCGGCGGGCTGGCCGTGCTGTGCGTGGTGCTGGCCGGGCTGCTGCGGTTCGGCTGGGCGGTGCCCGCGGGCGGCGTCCTGCAGGTCCTCATCATCGCCACCGGATTCATGGTGCCGACCATGTTCTTCCTCGGCGCGCTGTTCGGCGCGTTGTGGGTCACCGCCATTTGGCTCGGCCGCAAGGCGGAGAACGCCGGGGCGCGTTAAATTCGGAGACGACGGCACAACAATCATCCGCCGAATTCCCGCAATTTCGATTTAACGCCCGATTCAGGCGCCCGGCCGCGGGGAAAGGCGTCGGCGGACGACCATCTCCGAAAGGAGCAAGGCCGTGTCCTCCGAACCCTCACGCGAACCGGCGCGCGGACCCGCACGCGGCCGTCCCGCCGACCCGACCCGGACCGTGGAGTTCGGCGCGCCCGCCCGGCAGCCGCCGCCCGCCCACAGGCGCGAACGCGAGCGCGGCCACGAGCGCGGACGCGGGCTCGGCCGGGCCCGGACGGCGGCCGTGATCGCGGTGACCGTCACCGCGCTGCCCGCCGTGGCGCTCACGCTGCAAGTC